>CAIWUD010000112.1 GCA_903915775.1 uncultured Chloroflexota bacterium
GCCTGACGGGAGGCGTGGAGGGCCGAGCCCGCCACAAAAAACCCGAACCGAGCCCTGGTAGCACCAGAAAGCCATAAAGGAGAAGATCAATGTCATTCGAAGCACGACTACAGGAGTTAGGCTACACGGTTGAGTCGATCGAGCCCAATGCAGGGAAGATCATGCGCGCAGTGCGCACTGGTAAGCTGGTCTACACCTCTGGACAGGTCTCAGCCTGGGATGGTCGGGTGATCAAGGGGCGCCTCGGGCGCGACTTGAGCGTTGAGCAGGGGTATGAGGCGGCACGCTTCTGTGCGCTCAACTGTCTACGCGCAATCAAGGGTGTGGCAGGCTCACTGGACAACATCGCCCAGGTGGTGAAGGTTCTGGGCATGGTGAACGTGGCGCCCGACTTCGTCGATACGCCTCCCGTGATCCATGGCTGCTCTGATCTCCTGCTCCAGGTCTTTGGTGAGGCCGGACGCCATGCGCGTAGCGCTGTTGGGATGACCATTCCGGAGAACTACGCAGTTGAGATCGAGATGATCGTTGAGCTGAAGTAGGAACAAAACGCGGGGGAGAGCTTATAGCTCTCCCCCGCTCTCGTAAAACTGCACCCTCCCTCCTACGGAGTTGGGGTGGGGGTTGGGGCTGGCTCACTCGGTGTCGGTGCTTGCGGCACTGGTACCACAACTGGTGCCTCACCGCTGCCCATCTGGCTCAGGAGGAGAGTCAGGTCGGTATTGGGATCCAGGAACCAGATATTGCCATTCTGCAGCATCTCTACCATGAGCTCACGCTTGCGCAACTCAAACAGTTCGGGGTTCTCGCGCCAGTAGCGCCCCTGAATAGCGCGCACCTGTGAGTCACGGTTGGCTGCTTCCAGGGCAGCATTGGTCAGGCCACGCTCACGGGTAAGGGCAACCTGCGCCTCCTGCTCAGCCTGGAAGAGGTTGTTCTCCTGCTGCGCCTGGATCTGCTCACGACGCTTCAGCTCAGTCTCGATCTGAACCTCCAGGTTGGCCTTCTCGGAGAGTAACTGCGCGTACTGCTCGCCAACCTTGATATCGAGTACCTTCACCGCGTCGAGCCGCACGTAGAGCTGCTCGACGGGTGAGCGCT
The DNA here is from genome assembly GCA_903915775.1 of uncultured Chloroflexota bacterium. Taxonomy (GTDB): domain Bacteria; phylum Chloroflexota; class Chloroflexia; order Chloroflexales; family Chloroflexaceae; genus Viridilinea. The sequence continues at coordinate 1,102 of CAIWUD010000112.1, forward strand.
GATCCCCTATAGGGGTCGTGAGGAACTGGCGAATACGATCGGCAAAACCTCCCCGATCCGAGAGGGTCTGGTCGAGGGTGAACTGTGTCGATGCACTCTTGAGCGCATCATTGATGAAACCATCAAGGAAGGCGTTCAGGTCGGAGTCATTCACCCCGATCTCACCATAGCTGGAGCGCAGTGCATCGGGTGTAGGAATGCGGCTGTAGTCCACCTGAATATCGATATCGTAGAGTTGCTTGTCACTACTCGCGACATTCTGCGAGATCGTGCGCGTCTGACGGCGGATATTGACCACCTCGACGCTCGTGAAGGGTGCAAAGGGCCGGAAGAAGATCCCGGGCTCCTGGACGCCCTCAACGCGGCCCTGGGTGATAATTAGGCCCCGTTCGCCCTCATTGACCTGGGCGAACTTCATGGTGGAGAGACCAAGGCCGATGATAATCAAAACGAGGAGGAAGACACCAAACGCTCCGAAGCGTATTCCTCGTCCCCCTGATGACGGAGTACGTGTCATGATTCTCTCTCTTCTCCTTTGTGCTCGAAGCCAAGTGCTTCAGCGACGATGTAGAGTGGACGACCCTTGACCTCATCATAGATACGGCCGACATACTCACCGATAATACCCAGTGAGATCATCTGTACGGCGCCAATGAAGAGGACACTTGCCAGTGTGGCTGCCTGGCCGTAGAAAGCGGCTGCTTGGGCACTAGCAGCGCCCAGGCGTAGGATGAAGACGACCAGAATGAAGAGCAGGCAGAGTAGTGCGGCAAGGAAGCCCAGGTAGGTAGCGAGTTGTAGTGGGAGGTAGGAGAAGCTGGTGATCCCATCCAGGGCAAACTTGAGCATCTTGCGCAGAGGGTAGTTCGTGCTGCCTGCCGTGCGTGCATGGCGTTTGTAAGGGACGCCAGTACTCTGAAAACCAACCCAGACGGAGAGCCCGCGCATGAAGCGGTGCTGCTCGCGAATGCTATTTAGGGCCTTCACCACCTTACGATCCATGAGGCGGAAGTCGCCAGCATCAACGGGAAGATTGACGTTGGTGATCCGTGCGATCAGGCGGTAGAAGAAGGCAGCAGTGAAGGTCTTAAACCAGGTCTCCCCTTCACGCTGTTCACGCACGGCATAGACAACCTGGTAGCCCTCACGCCACTTCGCAACCAGGTCGGGGATAACCTCCGGCGGATCCTGGAGATCCGAGTCGATGACGACCACTGCCTGACCGGAGGCGTAGTCGGCACCGGCAGTGATCGCCAACTGGTGACCAAAGTTTCGCGAAAAGTTGATCACCTTAATCCGCGCATCACGATCATGGAGGCTGCGCATAATCAGCGGGGAGCGATCACGGCTGCCATCATTGATCAGAACTATCTCGAATGGCTCGCCAAGGGACTCGAGCACCAGAGCCGTGCGCCGGCAAAACTCCTCTACCAGGGCCTCTTCATTGTAGACCGGCGCGACAACCGAGAAGGTTGGTGCCCCCCCAACTTGGGTAGGTGGTGGTGTAGATCTGCTGTTTCGATCTGCCTGCATGCGTTCGTACTTCATGTATCAGGATTGGCTCGCTGCACTTGGCACTGCTTCACCGCTGCCGCGGCTGGGGTACGATGACATTATGCCATTGCATCCCAATTATAGCCTGTCTCAACATCGACCGTGAGCGGTACTGAGAGGCTGTAGGCACCCTCCATCGCTTCACGTACCAGCCGTGTAGCGGTGGCAACCTCATGGTCGGGGGCCTCGAGGATGATCTCGTCGTGGACCTGGAGCAGCATCCGTGTGGTGAGACCCTGCTCGGCGAGGGCCCGGTAGAGGTGAACCATGGCAATCTTCATGATATCGGCAGCACTACCCTGAATTGGCGCATTGATCGCCTCGCGTATGGCTGCCTGAGCCCGTGGCCCCTTATCACCGCCCTTTAGTTCGGGGAAGTGGCGCCGACGCCCAAAGAGGGTGCTGACGTACCCATCGCGGCGGGCCTGGGCGATGGTGGTATCGATATACGCCTTGATACCAGGAAAGCTGGTAAATATGCCCTCAATCAGCTGTTGAGCCGTTGCCCGATCGAGGCCTAGGCGCTGTGCCAGACCAAACGCACTGATACCATAGATGATACCAAAAGTGGTCATCTTGGCGATACGCCGCTGGTTTTTATCGACCTCCTCCTGGGGTACCCCGAAGAGCAGCGCTGCGGTGGCAGCATGAATATCACGACCTTCTCGGAAGGTCGCGAGGAGGGCGGGATCCTGGGTGTAGTGGGCCAGAATACGCAGTTCGATCTGCGAGTAGTCGGCGGCGATGAAGCGGTGGCCAGGCGCAGCAATGAAGGCACGCCGAATCTCGCGCCCCTCCTCGGTGCGGACAGGGATGTTCTGCAGGTTTGGCGAGTCGCTCGAGAGGCGGCCGGTTGCAGCACCAACCTGGTTGTAGATCGTGTGCACGCGCCCACTCTGTGGGTCGACCAGAGCGGGTAGCGCCTCAATGTAGGTGCTCTTTAGCTTGCTCAGTTGGCGGTAGCGCAAGATCTGCGCAAAGATTGGGTGGCGATCGTGCAACTGCTCGAGCGTCTCGGCGGTGATCGAGTACTTCTTCGTCTTAGCTGTGCGCCCAACCCCTTCGCTTGAGATACCCAGCTGTTCGAAGAGCAACGTACTGAGCTGATCATTTGAGTTGATGTTGAACTTACCACCAGCGTAGGCGTAGATCTGTTGCTCAAGCTCAGCGATGCGCAGGCTGAGCCGTTCACCCAGATCGGCTAAGTAGCCACGGTCGAGGGTGATACCAACCTGCTCCATGGCGACCAAGATGTCGATCAGCGGGAGTTCGAGCTGCATGAAGAGCTGCTGCAGGCGCTCGTCGTTGGCGAGCTCAGGGGCCAGGGCCATCTGTAGGCGCAGCGTCAGGTCGGCATCGGCAGCTGCGTAGGGCGTGGCCTGCACGATCGGCACCTGGTCAAAGCTGATCTGTTTTGCCCCTCTGCCGATCAACTCCTCGATCGTGGTGGGTAGCTCTGGTAGCTTGAGGGTGTAGAACGCGAGCTCTTTCAAGCTCAGTCGCTGTTTGCCCAGGAGTGCAGCCACAATCATGGTGTCAAAGGCCAAGCCACGCACCACCAGACCGGCGTTCAGCAGCAACTCCAGATCAAATTTGGCGTTATGGGCGTATTTGGGTTTGCGCGGGTCGGCGAAGAGTGGCTGTAGTGCAGCGAAGACCTGCTCTTGAGGGAGTTGCTGCCCTTCGCGGTGACCAATAGGAATGTAGGCAGCAACACCAGGCCGATAGGCGAGTGAGATGCCCACGAGTCTGCTCTCGAAGGGGCGCAAGCCGCTGCTCTCGGTGTCGAAAGCGAAGGCTGGTGCTCGCTGGAGCTCCTCGACGAGCTGGCTAAGCTGTTCCGGCGTGGTTACGGCCGTATAGTTGCCGAGCGCAGCAGTTGCCGATACCGTGTCGGTAGGGGCAGGGGTGTCGAACAGGCCGAGTTGGAGCGTCGCTGCGGGCATCAGGCTCGTGGGTAGCGCCTCGGCGAAGAGCGTATGCTGCAACGGCGCTCCAGCTACGGCAGCAGCCCCCTTCCCCTCATCGGGGAGGGGCGGGAGCTTCTTGATCAGGTTGGAGCTAGCCCCGATCTCGAGCTCCTGGAAGAGGGCAATCACTGCAGCGCGGTCGTAGCTACCCAGTTTACAGGCCGCCAGATCGAGCTCGAGCGGGACGCTACAGTGGATCGTCGCCAGATGCTTGCTGAAGGAGGCAGCTTCACGCTGACCCTCGAGGATTTTGCGGTAGCGGTTTGGTACCTGGTCGAGCTGATCAAAGATCGCTTCAACACTCCCGAACTGCTTGAGCAGGGCAATGGCACCCTTTTCGCCAATGCCACGCACCCCCGGGATATTGTCCGAACTGTCGCCCTTGAGCCCACGGAGGTCGGCGAGTTGGCCTGGCGCAAGACCATCGTAGCGTGCGCACACCGCAGCTTCATCATAGAGCGTCGTCGTCTTCCCTGCGCGGGCATACGGATTCGCGAGCAACACCTGCACCTGCGCATCAACCAACTGGAGCGTATCGGTATCACCGGTCAGGATGAGCGTTGCCACACCCTGGGTACTGGCCTGACGGGCCAGGGTACCGATCACATCATCAGCCTCAAAACCCTCGGCGGTGTAGATGGGAATGTTGAGCAGAGCGATCAGCTGCTTGATACGGGCCAGTTGACTGTGGAACTCGTCGGGCGTCTCACTACGCCCAGCCTTATAATCGGCGTAGAGATCGTCACGGAAGGTGCGCCCCACATCAAACGCCACAGCTACATGGTCCGGTTGCTGCTCCTGGATCATCGACAGCAGGATCTGGGCAAAGCCAAAGAGTGCGTAGGTTGGTTCGCCGCCTGATGTGCGGAGGCCAGCCTCGTGGAGGGCGTGGAATGCACGAAAGGCGAGCGCATGACCGTCAATCAGCGCGAGCATGTGTGGCTGGGCCATCGTGGAGCTCTTCCCGTCAATACTAGGCGCACCCTGGATGGCATTATACCATTGCCCTCAGCCGCCGGATGGTGCCTGGGGAGAGGTGCCTGTTCACTTCGGCAAGGCAAGCATGAGGGGTTGCCCTAACAGCCGGTCCGCCGAAACGGCTCACCGCGCAGGCACCCGGTCAGCCCAGGTTCGCGTGACCAACTTGTGGGAGGTGTAGAGGTGGGTAGGCCAACAGCTTCCCCTGCTCAAGCTTCATCAGGTGGGCGCATGGCATCCGCCTCGACGGAACGCCAGTAGCGTGAGAAGCGACCGAGATCGAGCGGAGCACTGGGCCGCACAAATGGCGCAACTGGTACGACCTGGAGCGGCAACTTGGCCGCAATACGGCTGCTGATGGCCTTGAAGCGCGGACTAGGGCTAGGGTTGGTCACGATGCTGTCGGCACGCTGCTCGGCGGCGAAGGCGAGTAGTTCGCTCACCACATCACCACGCCGAATGACGACGGGGAGCTCAAGGATGCATTCGTAGATGAAGACGATGCGCTTGAAGCTGATTCGCCACTCGGTGAGGAGCTCATCATCCCAGACAAAGAGCGCCGGTGCACCAGGATACTTCATCAGTGCTGGGTTAGTTGGGCTCAGGCAGTCGGCATGAACCCAAACGACTGGCTGCTTCGACAGACTCATCGGCGCCTCCGTGGTGGCTCGGCTGGGCGTGGTGCCCGTGGAAAGAGTTGCTGCTCAAGCTCTTCGTAGTCGGCATCGAAGGGGCATGCCGTACGGAGTGGGCAGTCACGACAGTAGACACCGGCGCTGTAGCGCTCGAGGTTGGCCCGGTTGAAGATGTAGGGCTTATGGCTAAAACTGCTCGCTACCCACTGCCACGAGAGGTTGTTACTGGCTGGGTCACCATCGAGGAGGTGGCTGAGGAACCAGCGTGCCCCCGCCTGCCAGGCGACGTGGCGCCAATGGATGGTGTAGGCCGCTAGCCACATGCGGGCGTGGTTGTGCAGGTAGCCCGTCTCCACCAGTTCGCGGCTGAAGGCGTCGATACAGGCCAGTCCGGTTGTTGCCGTGGCAAGATCCTCCGGCAACTCCGCAGCGTAGCTCTTGGCAGGCACCCCCGTCTTCAGTGGCTCACGATCGCGCCAAATCCCCTCGCCGATCGCGGCATAGACGCGCTGCCAGTAGTCGCGCCAGCCCAGTTCGTTGATCAGCTTGGCGGCGGCGGCAGGATCATCCACCGCACGCAGGGCGGCCGAGCGCAGCTCGGCTAAACTCAGGACGCCATGGCGCAGGTAGGCTGAGAGGCGGGTCACCGCTCCGTTGAGGAAGTTGCGCGAAGCGGCGTAACGGGCTGGATCGAGGCGACCTAGGCGCTCTTCCGCAGCGCTGCGCCCGCCACGGGTTGCACTTACCGCTGCCCCCTCGGCGAGGGCAGCGGGGAACTCACTCCTCAGGTAGGCAATGAGCTCGTCGCGATCGGCAAAGTCGCGACGCATGTCAGTCGACATAACGATCCTTCTCTGCTCCCACTAGGGCTTCGCGCAGGACGCTCAGTGGCAGCCCCTCAGCAGCATCGGCATCGCTCCCGGCCAGGCTGCTCCAGAGCAGCAGTGCGGAGGGGGAGAGCGGGTAGCGGCTGGCAAGTTGCTGCAGCAGCCAGCGTAGCGCCAGCAACTGTGGCTCCGTATCATCGACAGGCCCCTCTGGCCAGTCTGCGGGGCGCTCGAGCGCCACCCCGATGCTGGTCAGGTTGAGGTTGAGCCAGAACCCATCGGCGCTAGCGATACCAGCGTGCCAGGCAGCCAGGGCTTCATCAACCAGTTGGTAGATCAGCCCATCTAGGCTCAGGTAGTAGTGGGTGGCAAAACGCGCCCCCAATCTGGTCATGGCATGCAAGCTTGCCTCGACGGGGCCGGGGAGTGCGTGGAGAATCACCTGCTCGATCGTTCGGCCAGCACGATCGCTACAGGCCTGTGACTGCGGGGTGTAGCGTACCAAGCGCAGTTCCAGGCCTGGCGGTGGTGTTTCAACTCCACCCAACACCATCCGCTCAACTGCCGCTGGTGCAGCCATCGGCGCCCCGAGCGGCTGCTGAGTCGCGGCGAGGTTGCTCATGCGGCGCACATCGGACCATTGTGGCACCAGGTTGTAGAGCGTATCGAGGGCGTAGACCTGCAGCGCGTAACTCGACCCTTCGACGCTGATGCGGTATGAACCGGAGAGTGGTGCACCGATCGCCATGGTGCGGGCCTGCTGGTGGAAAGCCCATTCGGGTCGATAGGTCTGCCCTGTAGCTCGATAGGTCGCCGCCAACAGCGCCTCACGCAGACGCACTTCCGCCGGATCACTACTGCTGGCCAGGCGGCTGAGGGTGCGCACATCGCGCCAGTTTGGGACAAGGTTGTAGAGCGTGTCGGTAGCAAAGACCTGGTAGGCGTACTGGCGCCCATCCACAGTCAGATTCAGGCTCGTACCGATCGGCGGACCGAGGCGATTGAGCAGGGCAAACTGGTGGAACGCCCAATCTGGGCGGAAAGTTGCCCCACCGGCTTGGTAGGTCTCATTGAGCAGACGGCGCCCAAGGCCATCTGGGGGAATAGCACCACCAAGGAGTTGTGAGAGCGTGCGCACATCGCCCCAGTTTGGCACCTCGGTGTAGAGGGTGTCACGGGCAAAGGGCTGGAGATCGTAACTCTTTCCCCCCTCGCTGATCGTACGACTCGGCGCCAGGGGCAGACCGAGGTTATTCGCTACCGCGTACTGATGGAACGCCCAGGCCGGATTGTAGCCCTGACCACCGCTCTTCTGGCGAAAGCTCTCTTCATACAACTGCTCAAGCAAGAGCTCGTTTGCGGGGGTGATGCCACCAGTCTCGGGTGGGGGCGGCGCGGGCGGGGCTGTCTGCTGCAGGTAGGCCTCCACACTCTGCCAGACCCAATCCTTTGAAACTGACCAGCCAGGGCAACTCTTCGTGCTCGTATAGTCGCGGTGGAAGCTGATCAACTGGCGTGGAGCGATCGCCAGGCGTCGGGAGAGTTCGCCCATCACCGCCAGGGAGAGATCCCAGACTGGACCAGCGGGCCGGTTCGCGTTAAAATCACCAACCATCTCCAGCCCGATTGAGTACCAACCCTGATCCGACGAGCCATTGCCAACCCCGGCGTGGATGCCGATCCGCGACATGGGTGTGGCCAACCAGATCCCGTCAGGGGCGACAAAGAGGTGTGGCCCTGACGTCCAGCCCTTACCCGCATAGAAGCGCTGGATACCGCGCATGGTCCGTAGTCCGGCCCATTGGGCCTGGGTGGGACGGTAGGTATGGTGTAACACCAGACGACTCGGTGCGAGATTACCAAAGCTATACCCAGCAATATACTGGCGCCACTCGGTCAGCGTGAGACGTCGATTGATGAAAGGTGGCGCGCCCTCGGTGGGGAAGTCGGACATCGCATTGACCTCCTTAATTCGCAACTATTCACCAACGGTATCAACGCTGCGCTGCGGGAAACTGACCTGTGCACGCGTCCACTCATCAGCTTCGTCACGGCTCAGGCGGAAATTGCCACCGAGATCCTCGTGGACCAGCGTATCAATAATCTGGAGACCAAGGCCACTGCTATACTGCGGACGGGGCGGTGCCGGATGGCATGGACCATCGTCACGTACCTCTACCGTCACCATGCCACTGGCCAACGTCGCTTCGATCTCCACGCTCCCCCCCTCGACAGCGAGCCCATGGGCGATCGCATTACTGATCAGTTCGTTAATCACCAGGGCCAATACCGTCGCATCACGCGAACCAACCTTGACACTGTCACCCATGATCGCGAAGTGTACCGGGGCATCAACATGCACCAGCGTCGTCTGCGCACTCTCGATGACCTGGCGGGTGACCGCATCAACCGTTGTGACGCCCACATCCTCACGGGAGAGCAGATTGTGGATCGCCGCGATCGACTGGATCCGCGCTGAGCTCTCACGCAGGGCCTTAGCACCCTGGCTACCGGGGTCGAGGCGGCGTAGCTGCATGGCTAACAGGGCTGAGATCGTCTGGAGATTGTTACGCACCCGGTGGTGCATCTCTTGCAGCAGGGCCGACTTGATCGCCAGGGCACGCTGACTCTCATCGTAGAGGCGGGCATTCTCAATCGCGATCGCCGCTTCGTCGGCAAAGGTGCTCAACAGCCGTACCTGCTCATAGTCGAAGAGGTGTGGCTCGTGCTTGTAGAGACAGATACCACCAATGGTGCGCTCACGGGCACGTAGTGGCATACAGAAGAGCGAATGGAAGGACTCGCGGCTGGCAACCCGGGCGAGGTCAGGAAAGCGTGCATCCTGGTAGGCGTTCATGATGGCGAGCGGGCGGCTATCACGTACCGTCTGGATGATAAACTCACGCACGCCATCGCCATTCCCGCCATGGCTGGCCACAAGTTGCAGTGTTCCGTCGTCACCGAGCTGAAAGATCGATGCGCGATCGGCATGGGCCAGATCCACCGCCTTCTCCGTGATCAGGGCCAACACGTCACGAAGCCCAATCTGCTCGGCAATGCTCTTCGAGACCTGTTGCAAGGTGGTCAATTCACGCAACTTCTGGTGTAGCCGCTCATCAGTCTGCTGGTAGAGTTGGGCATTCGCAATGAAGAAGGCAAGCTCACCAGCTGCTACCTCCACAAACGAGATCTCTTCCTGCGTAAAGTCGCGTGGCCCAATCGTCTGAACCGTGATCACTCCCTGGAGCTTGTCGGCGCTGAATTGGAAGCGCTCGGCGCTGAAGAGTACGATTGGGACGGCCAGCATGGAGCGGAAGAGCTCCTCGCCAAGCTGTGGTTCAATGTTGAAGCGTGACTCTTGCCAGACATCACGTACCGCGACGGGTTGACCCAGTTGTGCTGCCCAGCCGGTTACACCATTCCCGAGTTTCAAGACCACCTGGCCGATGGTGGCACGGTTCAGACCACGGGTTGCCCGCAGTACCAACTCGTCGCGATGCTTATCATAGAGGTAGACGGAGCAGGCCTCGACACCAACGACCTGGGCAACGGTCTCGACGACGGTCTGGAGCGAGGTGTCGAGATCGAGGGTCGAGTTGGCGGCGGAGATGATCTGGTGCAGTCCGTTCAGTTCAGCGGCGCGAGCCACCAGTCGCGCCTCCCACTCACGGGTGCGCTGCTCTTCCTGGGCGGCGCCATACGCGAGCAGTAGTTCACTGACGACCAGCCCCTGCGACAGCGTGAGCCGTGAGGCCACATGGAGCCCCAGTTCGGTCAGCACCTCCGCTGCCCCCCCCTGGGCGTACCAGATCGCTCCGATGTGGCGCAGCGTGTTCAGCCGTGCCTCTGCGGTCTGTTCACCTTCAAGCTGCACCAGGAGCTCGGCAACATGTGGCCAGGTTTCACGTAAGGTGACCAGAAGATCGGGCGGCTGGGTGGTAATGACGTCGTACATTCCCATAGGGCTATTCCTGTTAACCGTGCCGGTGGTGACCTCGGCGTGACCAGTGTGCGGGAGGGCGAAGCTCCCCACAAAAAAACCAACCTTGGTTCCGCCAGAGAGAAGTGCGAACCGTCACCATCCCCATTATAGCAGCCATATCCCCAGTGAGTATGCTATACTGGCGGGCGCTCCGGTGAACTTGGGCTTGTGGGTGGGGCCGACCACCCCTCATTCCATAGGATGGTGTGCGGCGAAGCCGCGAATGCAGAGATGCCAAACGATCGATCTGGTAGCACGATACCAGACCTGGAGGATCTATGTCTACGCTAATCGAGGAGATTATTGGCCGCGAAGTACTCGACTCACGCGGGAATCCGACGGTGGAGGTAGATGTCCGTCTGGAGAGTGGCGACATGGGGCGGGCCATTGTACCAAGTGGCGCCTCCACCGGTGCTCACGAGGCGCTGGAGTTGCGTGATGGCGATAAGTCACGCTACGGCGGTAAGGGCGTGCTGAAGGCTGTCCGTGCGGTGAACGAAGATATTGCTGAAGCGCTGATCGGCTTTGATGCGGCTGATCAGGTTGGTCTCGATCGTGAACTGATCGCGCTTGATGGGACGCCCAACAAGCGCAAACTGGGTGCGAATGCCATTCTTGGCGTCTCACTCGCCGCGAGTAAGGCCGCTGCCAGTGCTTTTGGCCTACCACTCTACCGCTACCTTGGCGGTGTTCACGCCCATGTGCTCCCCGTCCCGATGCTCAATATTATGAATGGTGGGCAGCATGCGGCCAACTCCACCGATTTCCAGGAGTTCATGGTAATGCCGGTGGGCGCCGAGAGTTTCCGCGAGGCTATCCGCTGGGGTTCTGAGATCTACCAGAGCCTCAAGAAGGTGTTGCACGATCGTGGGCTGAGCACCACGGTGGGCGATGAGGGCGGCTTTGCCCCGAGTCTGCCCTCCAATGAGGCCCCGCTCCAGCTGATCATGGAGGCGATCGTCAAAGCTGGTTATAGCCCCGGTGACCAGGTCATGCTGGCGATGGATCCTGCCTGTACCGAGATCTATGCGGATGGAAAGTACCACTTGAAGCGCGATGGCAAGCTGCTTTCCACTGCCGAGATGGTGGACTACTGGGAGGATATTGCCAATCGCTACCCGCTGATCTCTCTTGAGGATGGACTCCACGAGGATGACTGGGAGGGATGGAAGCTGCTCCGCCAGCGCATTGGCCATAAGGTTCAGCTGGTTGGTGACGACTTTTTGGTCACCAACGTCACCCGGCTCCAGCGGGCGATCAAGGAGCAGGCAGCTAACTCGATTCTGATCAAGCTCAACCAGATTGGTAGCCTCACCGAGACGATGGCTGCAATTAGCCTGGCCCAGCGCAACGGGATGACCGCCGTCGTTTCACACCGCTCGGGGGAGAGTGAAGATGTGACGATTGCTGATCTCGTGGTCGCGACCAATGCTGGTCAGATCAAAACCGGGGCTCCGGCGCGAACCGATCGGATTGCGAAGTACAATCAGCTGCTACGCATTGAACAAGAGTTGGGCCCGAGTGCGCAGTATGCCGGTCGTGCTGCGTTTCAGGTGAAGCGGTAGGGTTGGTTCAGTGTTGGCTGCGCCGGCTTGCGTGGCTGGCGGAACCAAGGCTCCGTTGGTATTGTTTGTGGAGGGCTACGCCCTCCACACCTCCCTGCAGGGATGGTTCAGTGTTGGCTGCGCCCGCTTGGCTGTTTAGCGGTACCAGGGCTGAGTTCGTTTTTTGTGGAGGGCTTACGCCCTCCACGCCTCCCTGCAGGGATGGTTCGACGTTGGCTGCGCCCGCTTGGCTGTTTAGCGGTACCAGGGCTGAGTTCGTTTTTTTGTGGAGGGCGTAAGCCCTCCACGCCTCCCTGCAGAGATGGTTCAGGCTTATGCGCTTCGCCCAACGATGCGTCGTAGCAGTTCACGCTCACTGGGCCCGATACCACCCAGAAGCCAGAGCGCGCCGCCATAGATGGCTGGTGCAGTCAGGGCTGCAAGGAGACTACCAGGCCAGTTGCTGAAGAGGAGTTGACAGCCTAGCATCACGCTGCCCATGGTGCAGGCCGCCAGTGCAGGGCGCCAGCTCAGGGCGATGAGCCGGGGGGCTAGGCCCTCGCTCTGGAGTAGTGGGCGAAAGATGAGGTAGAGCAGGAGCTCTGAAAGGATCGTGATCCCTGCGGCGGTGTAGAGTGCCCAGGTTGGCTGACCGAGCAGATGGACAGCGAGCGGCATAGCGACTAGGTTCGCAATGAGGTTGAAGGCCGCCCCGAGGAGGAAGGCTCGGGTGATCGCCCGTTGGCGATCGAGAGCGATCAGCGCGTACTGGAGCAGGCCGTTAGTGAACGAAAAGGGGAGAAACCAGGCCAGGATCGCAAGCGCCACCACGGCCTGCTGGTAGTCACCGAACTGTGACCGCGTGAAGAGTCGCACCAGATCCTGGGCTATGATGGAGATACCCATGGCCAGGGGAAAAGCCAGAGTCAGCAGGAGTTGGAGCGTCCGACTCTGAGCATTGGCGAAGGCCGCACGCTCCCCTCCCGCACGCCGTGAGAGCATGGGGAAGACCGCAAAAGTGATGGCTGGTGGCACAATCATCGCGATGCCAAGGATGGTGTAGACTAGGTTGTACTGCCCCACGAGCTCCTCGGCAGCGCTCCCGGTGAAGGCCCGTACGAGGA
>CAIWUD010000113.1 GCA_903915775.1 uncultured Chloroflexota bacterium
AAGAAGCGTGCGTTGATCGTCAGGGGGAGTGTTGAGATGACCTGCGCAGTCTCAACACGGTGGGTCTGACCATCGCGTTCGTAGCGTACCGCAGTGATGCGTCCATCATCGGCCCAGTCTAGACCGGTGACCTGGGCGTTGAGGATGACCTGGTCACGCACTGCTTCATACATGCGGTTGACGATCGCGCCGTACCCCCCCTGCACCGGGTAGTGAAATTGGGTAAACTTCGTCTTAGTAGCTGGGCGTAGCCGATCGAACGGTGAGGCTAGGCGCACCTTCCGTCGTGCCCATTCAACCGCAATCTGATCACCGGGCAGTGAGAAGAGGCGCTCGGTATAGTGGCGAAAGAACCCTTCGTAGAGGGCACTTCCGTAACGCTTGAGCACAAACTGCTCGAATGAAGCCTCTTCAAGGCTCTGGTCGCGCTGGAGGTAGGTTAGCACCATGCGCAGCCCATCGCTTGGTGGTAGGTAACGGAACAGCTCCACTACATCGATAGGATCGCGCATCCAGGTGTCGTGGAGGTAGATCCGGCTGCGCCGATCGTGGGCATGCATCGGCACGAGCGCTTGTACTCTCGCCAGCACCTCTGCGTTATTCGTGAAGAAGCGGTGAGCGGAGAAGTCGCACCAGAAGCCGTTCCACTGAAAGCTACGCGCCAGGCCGCCATGGATGCCGTTCTTCTCGAGCACTAAGGCGCGTTGGCCGCGCTGGTGGAGAAAGTAGGCCGCACTCAGCCCTGCGGCACCAGCACCGAGGATTACGCATGGTTCGTAGGTGGTACTCAATTGGTTACTCATGGCTGTAGGGGGTGGATAGCGTGCAAATCATACCACATGTCACAACTTGAAGGGAGGAAGGGGCGATCACGGCTGCGACCGATGGGTAATGCGTCCATACCAGTGGCCCCGCTCGCCCTGCGGCACGTGTTGATCGATAGCGAAGCAGAGCTTGGCCATCCATGTCGCTCCGCGGGGAAAGAGACGCTGACCGAGATCGATGGCGACAAACCCTGCCCGTAGTGCTGGTTCGTTCCACGCAAACATGGTGAGTTGGTACTCATCTGTTGGCGGCAGGAGTGCTTGCAACTGCTGCGATGTATAGCCGTTGCGTACATGCCCAAAGGCGTAGTTGGCGTATGGCTGCACAAAGCTTGGCCAGATCGCCGAGCGTACGGTCGGGGTACTGAACCAGAGTGATCCGGTTGGGCTGAGCACGCGCAGCAGTTCGCCCATAACACGCCGATCCTCAACAATATGCTCGAGGATGTCGAAAGCTAGTATGGTGTCGAACGTTTCCGAACGGATCGGAAGCTGGCGCGCATCAGCTCGTAGCACTGATAGCTCATCGGTGGGTACGACCCGTGGCTGCAGATCCACCCCGAGCTTTACTGTGGCCAGGCTGCGCAGTAGAAAGCTGGCATCATCACAGCCAACATCGAGGATCCGTTTCCCACCCAGGTCGAGCTGTAGGATTTGGGTTGCAACCAGCCAACGGTAGTATGAGGCAAAGTGTTGTTGTGTCATCGGTCTGCTCCAGCACCAGATCAGTATAATGCCAGCCAGTCCAACGCGAGTCGGTCCCAGCGGTAGCGCTCTGCTTGCCGCTGCGCACCAGCCGCCATGCTCCGCTGCAGCTGCTCGTTGGCAAGGAGGTGGGCAATGCCCTCGGCGAGGGCATGAGCACTGCCCGCTGCGGTCAACACGCCGGCACTGCCATGATCCAGCATCAGGGGGCGATCGCCCACCGCCCCCGTCACGACAGGTACCCCAGCGGCCAGACTCTCGACAATTTTGAGCGGTGAGCGCCCCTGCGCAACTGGGGTATCGGCGACCGGATCGACACTACATGCTGCCAGTCCAAAGTAGAGGGGCACGAGCGTTGCTGCTACACGACCCATAAACTGGGTACGCCCGGCAATGCCCAACGCTCTTGCACGCTGCTCCAGGAGGGCGCGATCGTCCCCGTCGCCGACGAGGAGTAGGCGTGCCGTTGGCAGTTGATCCTGGAGGAGCGCAAACGCTTCGAGGAGCAGTCCAACATGGTGGCTTACCTCGCTCAGGGTGCCCACGTAGAGCACGACCTGCTGCCCGTTCAGGCCGAGGGTTGCGCGGAGTTGTGCCACGGCGTGGGCATTAGGGGCCTGGAGTTGCGCCACGGCGATGCCGTTTGGCACATAGACAATCTGCGTCTCCGCTACGCCCTGGCTGCGACAGCGCTCAGCGAGGAAGCTGGTGTTGACCGTCACCCCTGCAGCTCGGCGCGGCAGCTGATCTTCAAACAGCTGCACGATACGCTGCTGCCAGGCGCCGCTGAAGCGGTTATTGCCCGCCTCGTAGTCGTCGCAGTCGACGTAAAGAGGACAGCCGAGGGCACGTGCGGCGATCAGGCCAGCCAGTCCGTTGATTGGCTGTGGTTTGCAGAGATGAATCGCCTGGGGGCGGGCACGGATGGTCGCCCATGCTAGGGCCAATGCCCCCTGCAGGGCCACGCGTAGGAGCGCCAGTGGGCTGAAGTAACGCCGTGCACCGGGTGGCCCGTAGGTGTGCATCTGAGCTACATAGTGCGTCATTACCCCGTCGATTCGCCCGTGGCGCTCGTGGCGCGGCAGACGGTCAAAGGTGGGGTGGGTCATCAGCAGGCTGACCTGGTAGCCGTGGCGGACGAGCTCGCGCCCGAGGGGTAGCCAGCGTCCCCGTGGCGAGGGCGCATCAAGGTCTGAGGTGGTGAGGAGTGCAAGGCGCATGCGTGTCAGTTACCGGTGGGCAACTGGTCTGGTTCGTTGAGCGGCTGGGGCTGCCAGAAGCGGTAGCGCCAGAGGGTCGTGGCGGCGGTGAGGGCATCACGGGGACGAATTTTCTTCCCCGCCAGGTAGGGGCGACCAGCGTACGAGACGGGCACTTCGTGGATGCGGTAGCCGGCACGTACCACCTTTGCAGTCAGTTCAGGGTCGACGTCAAAGCGGTCGTGATCGATGCCGATCAGCCGGAGGATGTCGGTGCGAAAGATCTTGTAACAGGTCTCCATATCGGTCAGGCGCTGAGCGAAGAGCAGATTGAAGAGCATGGTCAGGCCGCGGTTGCCGAGGTAGTGGGTCCAGAGCATGCCGGTGCGCTGGGCGCCCATGAAGCGCGAGCCGTAGACGACCGGAGCGTCAAACTCCTCGATGGCCCGCGCCATCGCGGTGAAGTCTTGGGGGTCATACTCGAGATCGGCATCCTGAAAGGCGATGTAGGGCTCGGTGGCCAGGGCCAGTGCGCTACGGAGTGCGGCACCTTTCCCCCGGTTCGTCGTGTGGTAGCAGGCGGTGATGCGCCCACTACTGGCAATGCGCTGCATGATCGCCCGCGAGTCGTCGGTTGAGGCATCATCGACCGCGATGATCTGGCGCACGACCGGAATCTGTTCGAGGCGCCGGATAATCTCCTCAACGGTGGCTGACTCGTTGTAGACCGGGACAAGTGCGGTGAGTGTGACGTTGGTCGCCTCAGGCGACGGCATCGTGCCCTGTGATCTCACACCATAGCTCCTCAATGATCTGAACTAGTCCATCCCACGAGAGACGCTCTTGCACGTTGGCCATACCAGTCTGGAGCGTCGGCCCCAGGTCCTCACGGAAGAAGCGTTGTAGCGCTGCTGCTAGCGCGTCGCGATCACCGGGAGGCACAATCAGCCCGGTCTGCCCATGCTGAACCGTCTCTGCCAGGCCGCCAACCGAGGTGGTAATGATCGGTAGTTTGTGGTGAAGTGCCAGCATACTGACTCCACTCTGGCTACCGCTGAGGTAGGGGAGGACGAGGAGGTCGGCTGCCCTAAAGTAGGCCTCAACCGCTTCATTTGGAATATACCGATTGTGTATTATAACCCGATCTGTCAGGCCAAGCCGTGCGATCTGCGCCTGATAGCTCTCAGCGTCTTCCCAGAATTCACCGGCAATGAGTAGGTGGAGGGCAGGGTCGGTCTGGGCGAGGGCATCGAGCAGGATGGGCAGGCCCTTATAGCGCCGGACAAAGCCGAAGAAGAGGAGCAGCGGTACCTCAGGTGCGATGCCCAACACGGCCCGTGCCTCTGCCCGGCTCAACCCGTGCGCTGGGAAGCTGTCGTAGAGCGGGTGGTGCCCTTTGCGTAGCGCTAGGTGGGGGAAGGCGCGCTGCGCCTGTTGATACTCAGCCTCGGTGACCAGGATCAACCCCTGGGCCAGGGCCAGAGCAGGGCGCGCAGTGAGCCATTCAAGGGGGCTGCTATCCGGTTCAACCAGCTGGTGGCAGAGGTAGATGATCGGAATGTTGGCGCGTCGTGCCATGAGCGAGAGGGTGAGGTGCAACGGGAGCCAGAAGGGGGTCCACCACTGGAGGAGCAGGAGATCGGGGCGCTCGGCCAGCAACTGGCGTCCGGTCTGCCACCAGGTGAGCGGGTTGAGCGGTTCGATTGTGCGCTCACACTCCTCCTGGAGGATCTGTGCACTGGGGTCGGGTGCGGTACTACCGGGGAAGAGCCACGCCGGGTACTGCTTCCGATAGGAGTAGAAGCGCACCTCGTGACGCCGCCGCAGCTGCTGTACGAGGAGGGTGGTGTAGTGGGCGATCCCGCCCCGGAACGGGTAGGTTGGGCCAACGAGGGCGATTTTCATGACTCTATCTGATGGGGCCTATGGCCACTATGATTTTCTGTTAGGCATGTTTCAGTTTCGGCTGCGCCGGCTTGACACGCTGGCGGCACCAGGGCTGGGTTGGTTGTTTTTGCGGAGGGCTACGCCCTCCACACCTCCCGTATGAATGGTCAAGTTGGGTTGTCCGCTACCCCTACGGAGTGCGTAGGGCAAAGATCTCGACCCCCTCCTGGGCGTAGACCAGTTCAAAGTCTGGGCTGGCCCGGAGGAGGGCCGTATCGATCCAATCGGCTACCTCCGGTCCAGGGAAGGCCTGTGCACCACTGTAAACGTGGGTAACCCCTGCTGCACGCAACGCCTCTAGGGTGGCTGGGAGGGTGAGATTGATGCGTACCGGGCGTGCATCGCTCAATGGGCGTTCGCGGATTAGTGCCCAGCGGTTGACGATCTCCCAGTAGAGTATGGGGGGATCGGCGATCTCGCTGCCAAAGGTGATCGGTGGCAGGATGCTCTGACGGTGCGCCAGCAGGGGGATCCACCAGCCGGCATCGGTCCCGGCCACGAGGGTGCCGCTGTAGGCGGGGAAGCCGTTGACGGCAAAGCGGGCATCCGTGGGGGTTGCCTGACGGATCCAAGCCATGGCGCGTAGATCGGCTGCGGTCACGAGTCGATAGCGTAGGTCGACGATCTGGGCTTGCCAGCTGCCCCCCCAGACAATGATGAGCAGGATCATGAGCAGGATGCCCCCGGGGAGTACGTTTGCGGGCAGGCCTCGCTGCTGAACCTGTCGGGTCAACCATGTCTGGCATGTGGCGATGGCGTAGCCAAACAGCGTGGGGATGGGCAGGTAGAGGGCCGAGAGGGCGGTGAGGGAGTCGATCATGCCGCTCCCGGGGAGCCCAACGACATAGGGCACGACGAGGAGGGTCAGTCCGAGTGACCAGGCGAGGGGTACGCCCATGCGCCAGTCGCGCCGCCATGCGGCAACGCCTAGCCCTACCAGGGCACCAAGCAGCATGTAGCCCCGGGTGAAGGGTGGGGTGCCGGGTGTCGCAGCGGTGAGATCGAGCAGCGTTGGTTGGATCGGTGCCTGGCTGGGCGTGAAGTAGAACTGGGCGATCCGTGCAAGGTAGCCGTTGAGCAGGTTGAGTAGCCAGGGTGCCGCGAGGAGGAGTGCAACCAGGCAGGTGGCCACGGCCCAACCGATACGCTGGAAGGCGCGGCCTGGCGCCCGCTCGGCAAGTAGCTGTGCGACCAGGTAGCTGAAGACAAAGAGGGCTGCTGATACAGTCACCAGGTAGTGGGTCAGCAGCATGGCTGCGGTCATGAGCGCTGCCAGCGCTGCGGCACGCCAGTCGGGCTGCTCGGCTAGGTTGATCCAGGCGGCTACCACCCCGACCAGGACGAGTTGCCCGGTGAGTTGGGTGTAGCGCCCCCAACTGACGTAGAAGGCAGGGAGGGCCGAGACGAAGGCGACCATCAGGGCGGCCCAGACACCAGCCCATGGTGAAGCGCGGAGCACGATGACGAGCAGGAAGGCGAGGGGGATAGCGGCGGTATTGAGGATCTGACCGGTAATGAGCACGGACTGGACCACCGGGATGCCGGTTAACCAGTGCACCATGGCCACCTGGGCGTGGAAGCCAAAGTGGTAGGTGAAGGAGCTCAGGGGGGCGTAAGGCTGCCACGAGGTGAAGAGCCCGCCATGGTCAACGATAAGCTGTGCGATCAGCGTGTGGTGGTAGGCGTCACCAAGTTGGCCGGTGACGAGATCACGGACGGCGTAGAGGCGCACCATCAGGGCGGCGATCGTGATCAGCACCATGGCACCGGCTACGGTCCGATCCTCCACCATCCAGAACTGACGGCGCAGTGTGGCAGCACGTTCACGCCAGGCTGGCCACGATCGCACGGCCCGCCCAGCAGGCCAGAGGAGGATCAGCAGGCTGAGCAGGAGGTAACTGGCCACCGTTAGGCTGTTCCAGCGCAGGCCAACAATCTGGGAGAGGAGGAGGAGCAGAGGGATTAGGGCGATACTCCCAACTAGCCCCAGACCCAATGTGGCCAACGACCCCAACTGCAGCCCACGTGGCTGGAGGATACGTAGGAGCGCAAGCCCGGGAAGGGTGTAGAGCAGCGGAATAAGCACCCACGACCAGGGAAAGAAGCTCAATCCGCCCATGAGCCATGCTGCGATGGAACTGCTGCCCCCCAAACGATCCTCCACTCGTAACGGTTCACCCTTCTCCTGGCGGAGCCGAGGCTGGGTTGGGTTTTTTGTAGAGGGCGCAGCCCTCCACACCTCCTGGTGCACCTATCATACACCATGTCGCCGTACCGCCTGATCGTAGCCTGGGCCTCATGTAGTGTACAATGCTCCCTATGAGGCTCTTCCGTAAAAGTCCTGATCTTCGCCGTGCGCAGCTACGCCCGCTCACTGGGGCGGATCTTGCCGCGGCCTCGCGCCTGTTGCATGAGAGCTTACGCCACTACTACGCTCTGAGCATCAGTGAGTTGCCAGCACTGCTAGAGGCTGGTCATGGCGTGGCCCTTGAGATTGACACTGGTCTGTACGGTATCGCTCTGGCTGGGCGACCTACTGGAGGAGCATGCTGGCTCCGTCTGCTCGCCGTTGCTGACGGGCTCGCAGTGGCGCCGGCCCTGACCATGCTCCTTGAGGCGCTCCATCAGACTGTGGCGGTGTATGGGGCCACGACGATCTTCTACGCCGGTGACGATGGGGCTGATGCGTGGATGATCCCTGTGTTGAAGCCCCTGGGCTACCAGGTTGAGACTGAGGTGATCGTCTATGAGAAGCGCTACCTCAACTCGCCTGCGGTTGGGAATTTAGCCGTAGTGATTCGGCCTGCACAGGCTGCGGATCTGGACGCGGTAGTGCGTCTTGACCGGCGCTGCTTTAGCCCCGAGTGGACCAAAGACGATCTGATCCTCAGCAGTGCCATCGCCCAGGGCCCTTACTTCAAACTGGCTGAGAGCGACGGTCTGATTGTTGGCTACGCCTATGCCAGCAGCCACTCTGGCGGCTACCTGCTCCACCTCGTACGTATTGCGGTCGATCCAGAACGGCACGGCAGCGGCATCGGTGTCCGTCTGCTCGACGATCTGGTGAACTTCGCGGTCGACCACTCAGCGCAACTGATTACCCTCAACACGCAGGCGTACAACAGTAGGGCCCAACGGCTCTACCACTGGTTTGGCTTCAGCCCAACCGGGGAGCGTCAGCCAATTTTGCGTTACCGCCTACCCTCATGAGGAGGTCTCATGCTCACACGACGAATTATTCCCTGCCTTGATGTGAAGGCTGGCCGCGTCGTGAAGGGGGTCTCGTTCATCAACCATCGTGATGCCGGCGACCCGGTGGCGCTCGCGGCCGCATACGATGCTGCTGGAGCCGACGAACTGGTCTTCTACGACATTACGGCGTCCAGTGATGAGCGTGGGATTATGCTCGAACTGGTTGAGCGGACCGCCGCCCAGGTCTTCATTCCTCTGACCGTCGGTGGTGGCTTGCGAACGACCGAAGATATGTACCGCATGCTCCGAGCCGGAGCCGATAAGGTCTCAATCAACACGGCAGCCGTACTCAATCCAGCGCTCATCGCGGAGGGCGCAAAACGGTTCGGCAGCCAGTGCATTGTCCTCTCCGTCGATGCCAGGCGCGTCAACAGTGCGGACGAGGCGCCGCGTTGGGCGGTATTTACCCCATACGGGTGCCAATCCGCGCCCAACGGGGCTCGACGCCATCGACTGGATCCGTCGGGGCGTGGAGCTTGGTGCGGGTGAGATCTGCATCAACAGCATGGACGCTGATGGTCAGAAGCGAGGCTACGACCTCGAACTGCTCCGGGCGATTAGTGCCGCCGTCCCGGTACCCGTTATCGCCTCGGGCGGTGCTGGCTCACCCGAGGATATGCTCCAGGGACTCACGGAGGGGTGCGCTGATGCGGTTCTAGCGGCCTCGATCTTCCACTTTGGCGAGTATCGTATTGCTGACGTCAAAGCTTACCTGCACGAGCGGGGTGTACCGGTGAGGATGCCAGCGGCAATGACGACCGCTTGATTCGGTAGTGCCACCTCTCCCGGAGCGAGGGCGTCTCGCCCTCGTGGTGCCTCCGCGTACGGGCAACCCCCCGTGGTTACCCCATCGTTGGCTTACCCCGATTGTGAGCAGTTACCCAGCCTAGCTTTACGGGATGTGCGGAGGGCTATGCCCTCCACAAAAGCCCCTGCACTAGCCTTGGTACCGCGCAGCCGAAATTGAACCAGGCCTCAGGCGGCGAGCTTGGCGCGCACCGCATCGATCACGGTGGCATGCTCGGGGAAGCCACCGTCACGGTACATCGAGTGGACGAGATCGTCGTTCACGGCCACATCGAAGGCCCCATCCTGCCAGGGAATGATCTCAATCGCAGCGATATCGTAGCGAAAGGCGCGCATGAGCGCTCCAGCGAGATCGAGGGTGTAGGGCTCGTAGCCGCACGAGGCACAGTAGACGATGCGTACCTTCACCGGGGGGCGACCCGCGTCAAGCTCCATGGCTAGCCTCCTGCCGGGCGAGGCCGGCCTCAACGAGCGCCCGTACCTCACGGACAACTTCCGCATTCGCATCGACACGGGTGCGCGCCTGGAACTCGGTGTAGAAGCGCATTACACGGTTACGGGCAGCCTCGGGGAGGAGGGCTGGTGAGGTGTTTGGATCGATCCCCTGGAGTTCGGGGGCAGTGCTCAAGAGCGTCTCGAGTTCAGCACTCTGCTGGGCCGTGATCTTCGCTGGGCGCTCGATCCAGACCCCTAGCTGGCGCAGATCGGCGCTGAAGAAGACGATCGTGGGGACTGAGCGGTACTTGCCCTCTTTTAGATACTGATCCATCAGATCGAGATTCTGGTCGCGTAGGAAGATACGCAACTCCAGTTTCCCACTCGCCTCGGCAAGTCGGGCCAGCACTGGTAGATTTGCAATTGCATCACCGCACCAATCTTCGGTGATCACCACCACCTTCAGCGCTTCGGGGAGGGCATGGAAGAAGGCGAGATCGCTGGCAACGAGCTCGACCGTGCGCTCGTTCTCTTCGAGCCGTGCACGGTTGCGCGTCATCTGCTCCTTATAGGCGGCATAGGTCATACCTTGCTCAAAACGCTCGTGGGTAACGGTCATGAGGTGTGTTGCTCCTTCTTTAGTTATACCGGTCAGCCTGATCATACCCCAGGTGGGTATTTTGGGCAAGGAGAGGGGGACGGGTAACGAAGCTAACGGCAGGGCAACCACGGGGGGGTCATATGGGGAGTGCCACGAGGGCGAGACGCCCTCGCTCCAGGAGAGGTGCCACGAGGGCGCGACGCCCTCGCTCCAGGAGAGGTGCCACGAGGGCGCGACGCCCTCGCTCCAGGAGAGGTGCCACGAGGGCGAGACGCCCTGG
>CAIWUD010000114.1 GCA_903915775.1 uncultured Chloroflexota bacterium
CGAGAAGCGCTACCTCGCCGAGATGCGGCAGAGCGATCTCTGGTTGGCGCTGCGCTCCACCTTCCGCCTTTTCGAGGCCGATGGCCCCGGCGCGCAGCTCGGCCTCAAGCCCCTCGCGGGCGACCTCTTCCATCCCGACGCTATCGGCGACCTCGGCGCCGCCCAGCTGGCGAACGATACGCTGCTCACCTGCCTGCGCTCGCTCGGCCTCTACGAGCATCCGCAGAACCGGCAGCTCATCCGCGTCAACTATGGCGCCCTCAACGTCGAGGAGTTTGGCTCGGTCTACGAGGGGCTGCTCGAATATGAGCCTGCCGTCGATAGCTCGGGGCCGGTGCCAGGCTTCGGCTTCAGGCGGGGCGATGAACGTTCGGCCACCGGTTCGCACTACACGCCCGACGATCTCGTGCAGCCGCTGATCAAACACGCCCTCGACCATCTGATCGCCGAGCGGCTGAAGGCGCAGAACCCCGCCCAGGCGCTCCTCGACCTGCGCGTGGCCGATATCGCCTGCGGCTCGGGCCACATCCTGCTTGCTGCGGCACGTCGCATCGCCACCGAGCTCGCCATTGTGCAGACCGGCGAAGAGCAGCCTGCGCCTGCGGCCTATCGCAGCGCCCTGCGCGAGGTCATCCGCACCTGCATCTACGGTGTCGACCTCAACCCGCTCGCCGTCGAACTCTGCAAAGTGGCGCTCTGGCTCGAAGCGCACAACCCCGGCGAGCCGCTCAACTTCCTCGACCACCATATCAAGTGCGGCAACGCCATCGTCGGCTTCGTGCGGCGCGAGGAGGTCGACGACGGTGTGCCCGACGCGGCCTTCGCCAAGCTGCCGGGGGATGATGCGGAGATCAGCAAGACGGTGCGCGCCCGCAACAAGCGCGAGCGTAGTGAGCGCAATCAGCAGAAGCTCGTCTTTACCGCGGAGCGCACAGACGCGATCGCAGCGGTGCACGACCAGTGGAAAGCGCTTGAGGCGCTGCCCGAGCGCACGCCCGCCGAGATCGCGGCCAAGAAGCAGGCCTTCGAAGCCTTCTCCGGCTCCGGTGCGGCCCTGCTGCTCAAGCAGCTCGCCTCGATCCCGATTGCCCAGTTCTACCTGCCGCGCAGCGCTGAGCAGCGCGCGACGCTGATCACCGACAGCAGCTTCCGCGACCTCTGGGCTGGTCATGCGTCGCCCCACGGGCCAGCAGCAGTAGCCGCCTTCGCCGTGGCAGCGCGCAAGCGCTGCTTCCACTGGTTCCTCGAGTTCCCGGAGATCATCCAGCGCGGTGGCTTTGATTGCATCCTGGGCAATCCGCCATATTTGGGAGATAAGAAGCTGAGTAGCACCTACGGGCACGAGTTCTGCAACTGGGTGCGCTACGGATTTGCTCCGGCCGGTCTGAGCGACCTGGTAGTCTACTTCCTGCGCCGCATCTACACCCTGCTGCGCCCCGGCGGCTTCACCGCCTTCATCACCACCAACTCGATCAAGGATGGCGATGTGCGCAAGGATGGGCTGGAGCATGTGGTCGCCCAGGGTGGCAGCATCAGCTTCGCCGTGCGTGGCGTCACCTGGCCAGGCCGGGCCAACTTAGTTGTCTCGCTGGTCGCGCTCCACCGGGGCGCATGGCGCGGCCCGTACCTCCTGGACGGCCAGGAGGTGCCGACGATCAGCCCATTCTTTGAGGCGGAAACTGCTGGTGGCACACCCACAGATTTAGCTGACAATACAGCAAAGATGATTGTAGGCTCGATCTTCCTCGGCGACGGCTTCCTGCTGACGCACGCCCAGGCCGCCGAACTGGTGCGCCAGAACCCAGCCAATCGCGAGGTCATCCAGCCGCTCATCAACGGCCAGGAGCTGAACAACGCGCCCGACCAGCAGCCCGGGCGTTCGATCATCAACTTTCGGGACTGGCCTCTTTCGCGAGCATCACAGTATCCAGCGTTGTTGGCTATCGTGGAGAAGTCCGTCAAACCTGGTCGTTTGATGCAAGCCGACCAACGTGCACGAGCGTTGTGGTGGCAGTTCAAGCGACCGACAGAGGATCTCTATCGAACACTCGCAAGCCTCCCCCACTGCTTCGCCGCCGCCGCGACGACCAAATACCTGAACTTCTCAGCGACTCCAACTAATCAGGTTTTCACGCATGCCCTCTACGTCTTCACCACCGACCGCTGGGACCTCTTCGCCGTCGTGCAATCGACGCTCCACGAGGTCTGGGCGCGCAAGTACAGCGGTGCACTCAAACAAGATCTGCGCTACTCACCCTCG
>CAIWUD010000115.1 GCA_903915775.1 uncultured Chloroflexota bacterium
CGCGGAAGCGGTGCAGCTGTCAAACTTGTTGTACAATATTCCCTACGGGTTGTAGGAGAGGTACCAGGGTTAGGTTGAGCGTTTTTTGTGGAGGGCACAGCCCTCCACACCTCCCCAGAGGTGGGGTGGGCTGCGCCAACATGACGATATAAAGTGGTACCAGGGTTAGGTTGATGGTTGTTCTGGGGGGCACCTCCCGGCGGATGGTCAAGCTGGTGTGAACCATATCCTCTGCGCGGAAGAGCATGCTATGCCGATCGACGACTACTACCAGGAGTATGGCCCGATGCGACGTCGGCAGGCCGGTGGCGAGTTTCGGTCGCCTCGGGAGAGGCCACCACGTCGCTCACGCCCTACTCAGCGCAAGGGCTGCCTGCTACCGATCGTGCTGATCACCCTGCCTTTGGCTCTACTCTTCCTGCTCCCTTATGTCCTAACGTTCCGTTTTCGTGATCAGGCTTTGCCAGGGATCTCCATCCATGGTCGGTCGGTCGCCGGGATGAGCGCTGCTGCGATTCGTGCCGATCTAGAGCTGCGCTACGCCGCGTTCTTGCGTGCCCCCGTCACGCTCACCTACGCTGGCCAGCTTTGGCAGCCCAGCCTGGCCGACCTTGGTGCTCGCCTAGAGCTTGAAGAGCTCGCACAGGCCGCTGTGAGCGCGGGGCGCCGTGGCTCGCCGATTACCCGCCTACGCGAGCTCTTCGTACTCTACCGCGATGGGCTGGATCTGACGCCACATCTGGTGGTGGATCAGCCGACGATGCAGCGCTACCTGCTCGCCCTAGCAACGTTGATTGAGCAGCCAGCACAGAATGCACGCTTGAGTATCGCGGGTGGGCGTACGTCCGCAAGCCCGAGCCAACCGGGAACACAGCTCCTCATTGATACCACGTCTGCGGAGATCCTCCTCGCGCTGCGTGATCTCACCCCCCGTGAACTACCGCTGCGTACACGCGCCCTGGCCCCCGTGGTTGATGATGCGGCGATCGCTACGATCCAGAATCAGGCGACTGCCCTGCTGCAGGCTCCGATCGAACTGCGCCACGCAGATCGGGTCTGGCTCTGGCCGCCTGAGCGGGTCGCCGAGCTGCTGGATTTGATCCAGGTTGAAGGCGGGTTTGCCCTACGCCCCTCAGCCGATCGTCTGGCTCGATCGGTAGAGAGCCTCGCCCAGGAGATCGATCGTGAGCCTGCTGAGCCGAGCTTACGTTTTGTGAATGGGCAACTAGCGATCGCGCTGCCTGGCCGCTCCGGCTGGCGCCTCCGTCAGGATGAGGCGGTCGCACGGCTGACCACACTGCTACTGAATGGTGCACCTGCGCCCCTGAGCCTGGAACTGCCCGTTGATGAGTTGACGCCACGAATTACCGCGGCCAATCTTGGTGAACTGGGCATCCGTGAGCTCGTTGCAGAGGGGCGGAGTAGCTTCAGCGGTTCGGCTAGCTACCGGGTGACGAATATCCAGGCTGGTGCACGGCGCATGGATGGGGTGTTGATCGCTCCCGATGAGGAGTTCTCCTTCAATGATCAGCTCGGCGAGATCAACGCTGCCCAGGGCTTTGTGGAGGGGTACGCCATTATTGGGAACCGTACCCAGTTAGAGTGGGGCGGTGGTGTCTGTCAGGTGTCAACCACCGTCTTCCGTAGTGCCTTCTGGGCGGGGTTGCCGATCACCGAGCGCCATGCCCACGCCTTCTACATCAGTTGGTACGACCGTTTTGGGCTCGGTGCCTACGGTGATGGCCAG
>CAIWUD010000116.1 GCA_903915775.1 uncultured Chloroflexota bacterium
CGTCACCGTCTGTAGCGCATGCTCAAGGTCGATAGCAACACCACCGGCCTGGAGCCAGGCTAGGAACTCGATGTTGCCCGCAGGGCCAGTGATTGGTGAGCGCACCAACCCACGGGGAGTTAGGCCCAGTTCGGCAGCATAGCTCAGCACGGAGCGCAAGACCGCACGATGAATCGCTGGGTCACGTACGACCCCACCTTTGCCAACCTGTCCCGCACCAGCCTCGAACTGCGGCTTGATCAGGGCGACGATCCACGCCCCAGGGACGAGTAGGGCAATGGTAGCTGGCAGAACCAGGCGTAACGAGATAAAGGCCACATCGATCACAGCACAGTCGGCGAGTACGGACGCGGGGAGCGCCGTCAGGTGGCGAATATTCGTACGCTCGAGGGCCACGACACGGGGATCAGAACGTAGCCGGTAGTCGAGAATACCGTAGCCCACATCCACTGCGTAAACACGGGCGGCTCCACGCTGGAGCAGCAGATCGGTAAACCCACCCGTTGATGCACCCACATCAAGGGCGACCAGCCCATGGGGGTCGAGGCCAAACTGGTCGAGGGCATGGGCAAGTTTGTAGCCACCCCGGCTCACGTAGGGCAGAGCGCTAGTCACACTGATCTCAGCAGATGTATCGACGAGCGCACCAGGCTTGCTCGCCGCTTGGCCATTCACTCGCACGCTACCCGCCATCACCAGAGCTTGAGCGCGTGCACGCGTCTCAGCCAATCCACGGGTAGTCAGCAGTTGGTCGAGGCGGATTTTGGCCATGCTTCAGCTTCGTCTACGCCGATGGTAGAATCTGGCAGTACTAGGGCCAGGTTGGAGTCTTTGGAACTGATCCAAGAGCAGGGCAACCACGGGGGGTTGCCCCAACAGTCGGTACGCTGAAACGATTCACCTTCACGAACGAGATGCCCGCGCTCCAGGGGAGGCAGGGCTACACGAGGCGCTCGCGCAGGTAGGCTGAGAGTTCAGCAATCGGGACGCGCTCCTGGGCCATGGTATCGCGGTCGCGCACAGTGACGGTGCCAGCCAGGCTTGGATCCTTACCCTCACCCAGGGTATCAAAATCGACCGTAACACAGAACGGTGTGCCGATCTCATCCTGGCGCCGGTAGAGCTTCCCGATCGCCCCGGTATCGTCATAGACAGCACGGATGCCACTCTCAGCCTGGAACTGGCGCCGGATCTGCTTCGCCGTGGCCACGATCTGTTCGTGGTTGCGCTTGAGCGGAAAGACGGCAACCTTCACGGGGGCGAGCCGCGGGCGCAGATGGAGCACGGTGCGGTAGTGCTCATCGAGGATCGGCTGGGCCTGGCCGCGTAGCTTCTTCCCCAGTTCGATCGCATCAGCGCCGGGCATGGCCAGGAGTGGCTCAACCTCGGCCAGACGCTCGGGGAGGGCCATCGCGATCGCCTGACCACGTTCTAGGAGGGCATCGCGCTGTTCGGCACTGAGCCGCTCATTTCTCCCAACCGACTTGAGGAAGGCATTCAGCGCCTCACCAACGCCCTGGAGCTTCTCGGCTGCCGGGGGTTTAGTCATCTCCTCGGCGTAGGCCTCACAGAGCATGGCGAGGAGACAGCGCCCAACCCCTGCCGAGGGCTCGATGACGTAGGGCACGAGATGGCGGCGACTTTCCGGATCGAAGTAGGTAAGGCGTGCGGTGCTATCCTCATTGGGATTCACTCGCGCCGTCAGTCCGAGACTCGCCTGATCCTTGCTGTGCGAACCGAGATCGTAGTCGGTACGGTTCGCGATCCCCTCAATCTCTTGCGGACCGAGGGAGGGGTAGTCGTACATCAGGTCGTACGTACGCTTCGAGTAGTGGGCAAGCTCATCGGGCGGCACATCGTAGATCGTGATGCGCTCGCGGGGGATACCGATACGCTGCCACCAGGCCAGGCGATCCTCAAGCCAGCGCTGATGCCAGGCTTCGTCGGTACCTGGGAGCACAAAGAACTCGATCTCCATCTGCTCGAACTCACGCACCCGGAAGAGGAAGTTGCGTGGGTTGATCTCATTTCGGAAGGCCTTACCAACCTGCGCAATACCAAAGGGAAGCTTCCGACTAGTAGTAGCCAGCACATTGGCAAAGTTGACAAAAATGCCCTGGGCCGTCTCGGGGCGCAGGTAGGCGAACGCACCGCCCTCGGCCACAGGACCAACCTGGGTACGGAACATCATGTTGAAGGGGCGTGGCTCAGTCAGATCGGTCGAGCCGCAACTGGGGCAGCGACCGTGGATGTGATCCGCACGCCAGCGCATCTTACAGCTACGACAATCAACCAGGGGATCGTTGAAGGTCTCCTCGTGGCCGGAGTAGCGCCAAACCTGTCGATTCATCAGGATGGCCGTATCAAGGCCTTCCATGTCATCACGATCATAGACGTTAGTACGCCACCAATCGGCCACGAGCTGATTCTTGAGCTCAACGCCAAGGGGCCCAAAATCGTAGGCACCCTGTAGCCCACCGTAGATCTCGGAACCGGGAAAGATGAAACCACGACGCTTGCAGAGCGAAATGATCTGATCCATCGAAAGAGCAGGCATGGGACAATCCTAAAGCTGTGGTAGCGCAGCTGCACACCGGGCAACTAGTCGGAGTCTACGTCCATCTGAACCGGATCGGGCTCCGCGTCGGTTGACGCTGGTGGCTGGCCACTGGTGAGGTGAGTATAGATCTGGGTGGTCGAGAGCGAGGCGTGACCAAGACGCTCCTGCAGCTGCCGTAGCTCAGCACCGCCGCCTAGCATGTGGGCAGCAAAGGAGTGGCGCAGCGTGTGCGGTGTGAGCTCGTGGAGACCCACCTCTTCGGCGTACCCTTTGAGGATGAGCCAGAAGCCCTGCCGGGTGAGCTGATTCCCGCGATGGTTAAGAAAGAGGGTCGAACTCTGCTTCTCGGCACTACGGGCGAGTTGTGGCCGGGCGTTGTCGAGATACTCTTCAAGGGCCGTGATGACAGAGCTCGTGAGCGGGAGCGTACGCTCCCGCTGCGCACGTCCGGCACAGTGTACAGTGGCCGCGGTGAGATCGATATCGCTGAGATCGAGCGCCACCAGTTCGCTTACCCGCATGCCGGTAGCGTAGAGGAGTTCCAGCATTGCCCTATCACGAAGGCTTTCGGGGGTCGAGGAGCGCAACGGCAGTTCAAGGAGTGCATCGACCTGGTGGGGTGCAATTGCCCGCGGCGGAGCACGGTTGACCTTTGGCGAGTCGACCCGTTCCGTGGGGTCGCTCGTAATCAACTGTTGGCTCAACAGGTAGCTGAAGAACGACTTCACCGCCGCCGTGCGCCGCGCTACCGTACTGTTGGCGTACCGGCGGGTGCGCAGAAAGAGCAGGAAGCCAAGCACATGGTCGTACGTCACCTCATCCCAGCTGCTTACACCCTGCTCACACAGGTAGGTGGCAAGCTGGTCAAGGTCGGTACGGTAGGCGGTCGTCGTATTGGTCGACTTCTTCGCCTCCACCCTCAGGTGTGCCAAAAACTGCTCGACGTTATCTTGCATACTGCGTAACGCTGTGTCTCATCGTCTTGCGGAGATACGTGGGCCATTCCCAGCCGCGGGCCCCCAGGAGCAGTAGCAGCACCCAGCTGAAGGGCAGCGTGTATGGTACCGCAAAGCCAGGAGGGTGTCAACACCATGGTATACTGCCTACAATCTCCTTCATGGAACGGTCACCAACGGTATCGCGATGCGAACCATGCTCATCTTCAACCCACGTGCTGGTCAGGCCGAGGCGCTCGAGCGTGATCTCGGCACTGCTGCTGAGATCTGGCGCAGTGCCGGCTGGCAGGTCACCCTTGAGCCGACGAGCAGTGCCGACGATGGTCAGCGTCTCGGTCGGCTTGCCGCCGATCAGGGTTACGATCTTGTGGTTGCTGCTGGCGGTGATGGCACGCTCAACGATGTGATCAATGGGCTAGCCGGTTCAGAGACGGCCCTAGCACCCCTACCGCTTGGAACCATGAACGTCTGGGCGCGGGAACTTCGCCTACCACTACAGCCCCGTGCCGCCGCTGAGGCCATCCTGAGTTGGCGTCCGCGTCGCATCGATCTCGGTCGTGCCGGTACGCGCTACTTCCTCCTCATGGCTGGCATCGGCTTCGATGCAGCGATTACCGCCGGTGTGCGCCCCGCCGAGAAGCGACGCCTCGGGGCCTTAGCCTACGTCCTGCAAGGTATCCATGAGACGTTCCGTGTACGAGGGGCACGTGCACGCATCACGATCGATGGGCGTACACGGCGGGGGCGAGTGCTGATGGTTGTGGTGGGTAATACCCAACTCTACGGCGGTCTGGTCAAAATTACGCATCGGGCCAGTATTGCTGATGGGATGCTCGATGTGGCGATTTTCAAGGGTGATAATGGCTTGAGCGTAGTACGCCGCCTGATCACCATCCTGCGCCGACGCTACAGCGACGATCCTGAAGTCGAGTACTATCGTGCACGCAGCGTACAGATCGTGGCCAAACCACGCCTACCAG
>CAIWUD010000117.1 GCA_903915775.1 uncultured Chloroflexota bacterium
GCAGGCGTACCCGCCGTGCGGGACGGAAGGCTACCCAAGCTTGGTCTGGGGCTGGTCGGTAGACAAAGAGATCCTCTTCAGGACGCTTCAACTTCTCGGTTACCGTCCATGTGTCGATTCTCTTGACGTCGGCTCTCGGCTTTGCCCACCATGGCCCAGGCGCTGCAGTGCCCCTCGGTTTTTCACTCTGCAGCGAAAGTGGTGCCGGTGCCACCTCAGCAGATATGAGGCTCCTGGGCTCGTTTGGCAGTGGCAGCGCATCACTCACCGAGATACGACCAGAAGTCAGTAGTGCAGCCGCCGAGTTCTCGCCTTCAGCAATGAGCCAGGCGGTCAATGTGCCAAGCAGTGCACGTCCTGGCACGAACGCGAGACTCGGGATCAGGTTGTCGGGGGTCGCCGTTGCAGTGATACACAGCGGATCGCAGTTTTTGAGCAAAAGCTTAAGGTGCTTGGTCGGCTGGCCCACCACCCCCTCCGCCGGCAGGGCCTCTTTGAGTGAGAGGCTCAAGCGACCGGCACCCGAAGCACGCCCACTGCCGAGGGCATCAACCTCTTGCACAAGGCGTTGCAATAGGGGCAAGTCACGATCCGGTAGCTCAACTTTACCAACAAACACCATCCCCCTGGGAGCGAACTCGATGGCTCGCAACGTGTCATCTTTCGGTGCACGGTTGTCATAGGATTGGCGTGCAGCTGAACGCCAGATATGACTCTCAGGGCTCTCACTCGCGTACAGAGAGGTGAACAGGGCCCGCTGCTGTACACCTCCAGCCTGACCGAAGAAATCGTTTACCGCTTGGTCGTCGCGCAGGCGCCGAGCCGCATCGCGCAGCACACCCTCGACGTGCGACGCCCAGATGACGGGTCGGCCGCGTCGGTCACGGGCGAGGAGCGCATCGATACCACCTCCACCAGAACCCGTACCAAAATGCGCGTCGGCGAGCAACTCAGCTCTGATTTCATACCGCACCCATGCTTCAGGCATTAACGACCTCCTGGAGATTCTGTGGGCTGTTTGTTGTTACGTCTTCCCAGTTGGTCGATTTCTACCACCTCTACGAGATCGAGGAGGGGCGTGATCGAGGCACTCCCATCTGGAAGATCTTGCCAGACTGAGCTGACACCAGCATCGCGTAGCTTGTCACTCGCCTCTTTCGACAGCTCTTCGAAGGCTAGCTCTGCGAGCGTTCGCCCACGTGGGAGCTGCTCGACCAGGTAGCGGAGTTGCGAGCGCGGTGCGCCCTTCAGCATCTTCGTGCCGCAAACGAGTCCCTGAAGGCTATCAAGCCCCTCGCCCAGCACGTCGAGCGGGCGCTGCGAGAGCAGACGCTGATTCTGGGCCGTGCCACGGATCCAGTCGCGACGGCGCACGGCCTCGGGCTCGTCGACCCAAGCCGTGGTGTACACCGCCCAGTCGACAACAGAGCGGGCTTCCTGCTCGCTCGCTCTCAGTCCACGGAAGCGACGCTTGGCCGAACTGGCCAACTGCTCTGCCACCTCATGCAGGCGGTGCATAGGGATCGTTGGCTTCGCGATTACGACACCCACGCCGAGGGTCAGTTGGAAGCCGTCCGCGTGTGCATCTTGGAGCCTTTTTAGCTCATCACACAGTGACACGACAAACGGTAAAGCCTTCTCGGCACGACACACGACTAAAAGGTCGTCGCCGCCGAGCATGAGCATGACGAGCGGATTGATACCCGTCTCATCTTTATGCACGGTTCCGATCGCCTGCTGCAGGGCACGCCGGATGAGCACGCGATTCTGATGAAAGAAGCGTGCTCGCTGCTCTTCGGTGGTGCCCGCATTACTCCCTACGCTATTGCCATCAGCGTGAATGAGCGCAAGGTAGCCAGAACCCACCAGATCGTGCAGATCCTGCGCTGATTGTAGTTTATCTAATCCCAACGTTTTACCGAGCATGCTTGCGAGGTCGCGCGACCGATACTCCTCAGCGCGCTTTGCAGCCTCATGTCGGCGCGCCACGTCGAGCGACACCGTGGCGTACTCGTTCCCTTGCCAGATAACCTTCGCTGCCAAACCACGCCCCGTCCACTGGCATGGTGCCAGCACCGGCAACTCGGTTGAGAGGTAGATTTGAGCTTTTTGACGCTCTTCACGATTGATCGAGATACGGAAGCGCAGACCTGGCAGTTCGCGACGGAGAAGTTCAGCGGCAGCATCAGCAAATGCCTCCGCACCATGCGCAAACTGTGCTTCAAAGTGACCACCATCGCGTGCCAAAATGCCAGCAACTGCGTCGGTCTGCGGATTATCCTCGTCTTTCAAGGGGTCACTCTGATCAGCAGGGGGATAGTCTCCTATCAACGGAGCCAAGGCCCACTTGTTATCACCGTTACGTGCGAGATTCGGCAGATTGATGCGCAACGTCTCTCCGATCAGCGTGTTAGCCCCCACCATCGCACGCAGCCGGGGAACTGAGAAGAGCCAGGTCTGCACGCGCTGCAACTCAATATGCACCCGTTGGAGTTTCTTCGACCCCTGCACCAAGTGAGAATTGTTGCTAACTACTTTGTTGTGCTTGTTATGCCTGTTGTGCTTGTGTCTCCCCGACCCCTGCACCAAGCGAGAATTGTTGCCACTCATGCCGTATCTCCTGCAAACAACGTAGACTGCTCGAGAGGAGTTGCTCAGCACCAACCTGCTGGTGCCCTGGTTTGCCGGTCTACCACTAGTCCAAACTAGCCCCGACACCTACCGGTGTGACCACCCCCTGATAGTGCGGTACCCGCAGGGCAAGCTTGGCGTAGTGCCGCCAATCATGCACCCAACAGGGCGTGTGGGTATTCGTGAGGTGGTCGTTGATCGGTGTATCATCGCTCAGCAACCAGCCTCGCATGGGCACCTGGGTTTGGGCGTGATAGGTGGCGACCGCCAGCGCATCACCGACCTGCTGCTGCTACCGATTGAGCGTGATCGTCGCCAAGATCAGATGCAGCTGGAGTTCCGCCGCCGTGTGGGTCACGATCAGGGTCTCGTTCTTCTTGGGTTTACCGCGGGGCGTGCGCGTGCGGCACTCCGCTTCCGAGGAATGATCGGCAGGCGGTGCAAACGGCAGCGTGGGTAGTTTGATATCAAGCTTCCCCGACTGTCTCTTCGGCCGTGCCACACATCATCACGCAGATCCTGGTTTTCAACCCGCAGGGTTACGTGTTTGGCGGGCAGCGTCTCAATCATGTCCAGCAACTGGATCACGATCTGGTGCGTTACCGGATCGGTAATGCTTTTGGGATTGAGATCAGGTATCTGCATAGGTAGGTAGGCTATGTTGGGAGTGGGCTAGATCGAAGAGTTTATGTTTGTCGGGATTGAGGTCAGGTATCCGCATAGTGTGGGTAGGCTACCAAGCCTTTGCTCCACCGTCACTCACTGCCCAGCAGTTTTGGAGAGGATACGTTTTTGATGTGATTTATTGTTTGTGAAAGACTATTGACCAGTGGATGACCCTCTAGACGGTGCTTAAAGATTTCGATTATTGCATCGGCAAACCATAATTGATTCTTGAGTGGAGCATTAAACTTTTCCAACGCGGTATCTAATCCATGACTTTCAATAGTCATTGCAAGAGCATGATAATTGTCTAGCTTATCAGCGCAACTTATCAAAAGGACCTCCTCTGGCGCAATTTTAAGGTGTTCTAAATATCCTAATTTTCTTGAACGCCAGGTGGCTTTGGCATCAGTTTGTCTTTTAGGATCTTTATCTTCGCTTAATGCTTTTACAATTTCTATAACCTTGGAACCATATTCTTTTTCTATAATTTCAGCAAGGTTTAGATCTACGTCTTCTAAAACGTCATGGAATAAAGAAGCAATTAAAATATCTTCATCATTTGTAAATTCTGACAGCATCAACATAACAGAATATGGATGTGCAACATAGGGCGTTCTTTCAAAATCTTTACGAACTTGATCCTTATGCCAAATTGCCGCCTGATTAATTGCATTGTTGACTTTTGTAGAAAATTTCATATTTTTTATGTATCCTCTCGTATCCTCTCCAAAACTGCTGGATCAGGCTGCCGACGGCACGGCGACACCCGCCCGTTGGGCTACGCGCTCGGCTAAGGTGGGTGTGGTTGCAGGCGTGATGATACGGTCGCGGAGGTAGTGAAAGAACCCCACGCCACGTTTGGCGGCGGTGGCGGCCAGGGTTTGGAAGGTGTCCCAGGCGCGCGCCCCGTCCCGGGATTGGGGGCCGAA
>CAIWUD010000118.1 GCA_903915775.1 uncultured Chloroflexota bacterium
CTCGTCGATCACATAGACCTTGGTGCGCAGCTCAGCCGGGCGAAACTGCACGCGCTCGATCAGTTCACGGGCATCCTCAACCGAGGTGTTAGAGGCGGCGTCCATTTCGATCACGTCGACGGCGCGCCCCTCCGCAATCTCCTGACAGGCCGTGCACTGGCCACAGGGCCGACCGACCGGCTCGGGAAGGAGACAGTTGACGGCCTTCGCTAGCAGGCGAGCCATACTCGTCTTCCCCACGCCCCGTGGGCCGGTGAAGAGGTAGGCATGGGCCACACGCCCTTCGACAATGGCGTTGCGCAGCGTCTGTACGACATGCTCCTGACCGACGAGCTCGGCGAAGGTCTGCGAGCGCCATTTGCGGTAGAGTGATTGCGAAGCCATAGCTACCTTTCGCGCGGGTATGGGAAAATTATACCACGGGCGATGGTTCGCTTGGGGGGCTACCGATCAGTCTGGTCATGGGGGTGGTCTGACTGTCTGGGGCAGCAGCAAATCAGACCCCGTTCTATTTTTCAGATTTCAGACAACCAATTTGACAGATTCTTTTTGACGCGGTTCAAGCGATCACCTGAAATTTCACCAATTGCACCAAGAAGCATTTCAGCTGACACAACCGCTAAACGACCAACTCGTACGACACTTGTAACTTTTAGCCCACTTTGTTTGAAATCTTCAGAACTATCCTCGATAATCTCATCAAAACCCGAAATATATTGACGAGTTTGTGAAGAAATCATGCAAATTAACCAGTCGTCATGCTCGCCGGGCAACCTTCCCAACAAAAGAGCAGGGCGTATCTTATCTTCTTCAAGGTCAGTTTGAGGAAACCGAAAAACAACAACTTGCCCCGCTTTTTTCATGCAAAATTTGCCCGAATATCTGAAATACTATACAACGCGGATTCGTCTTCCATGTCCCTCATTGCTGAAGATAATGATAAAGAAGACCAATCACGCTTTTCTTGTTGCTCGGCCTTCATGAGTAAATATTGGACAAAATCGAGCAACTCTTCCTGGAGTGAATACGGGAGTTTTTGTGCGTATTGGTGAATTTTTTCGTCAAGTTTCATGGTCTTTTACCTCATTATTCTCCGAAAAACAGATTGTCCGAATTATTTGTGTGAATCCGATTAGGAGATCTTGTGGGCCCTGCGAAGCACACCCGTAGTACGACGCTCCAAAATTATTCTATACCCCCTGTCAACGTGTCAAGCGAAACCTCTCCTCCTGTCACACGCCGATCTAGGCTCTGCCCTAGCGCTGAATCAGGGGCAGGTAGAGCTGCGTGACCTCAGCTGCGATCAGCAGACGCACGGGGAGAGCCTGGTTACCGGCGCTACTGTTGATCTGCAAGGTCGCTTGGTGCAGTCCAAGGGGTAGGCCCGTAGGATCGACGATCACGTGCACGAGGCTCTGCTGGGTCGTACCGACCGTAGGCTCGATGCGCAGCCAAGCTGCGCTGGAGCTCGCGCTCCAGTTGATGGTGCCGTGACCGCGATTGGTGATCTGCAGCTCAAACGACTCGGCTGCAGCACCAAGGGGAACCATGTGCAGCAGCTCTTCGCGGCTCAGAACCAGTTCTGGTGGGGTGCCCTGGCGCACATAGATCGGCGCCTCGCTGAGGTTCAGACCGATAGCGGCAGCTTCGATTGGCGCAGCGAGGGGGCTGCCATCGCGAGCGATGACCTCAGCCGTGGTAGTACCGGGCTCACGTGGTAACAGGATGCTCTCTGTGCCCTGATTGCGCCAGAGCAGTTCGATCAGTTGATCATCAGCATCACGAAAGCGTAGGTGGAAACGGGCCTCAGGCTCTAAGCCATTCGGGTTGTGCTGGAAGGTATGGAGCGCTCCAAAGCCCTCAAAGCGCGCTCCGGCGAGTTGGCTCGTCAGCACACCGTAGGCGATCGCCGCTGGCTTCGGTGCATAGCCCAGCGCAGCGGTGCGGAGGAGTGCCGCCTCTTCCCAGAAGTTACCGGCTGCACCATCAAACTTATCTTCGAGCTGAAACCAGTTGATATGTTCAACCCCGAGGGCTAGGGCGATACCGTGGCTACGCACCAGGTAGTTGGCCTGCTGCTCCTCACTCCGGCCGATTGGACCGGCTGGCCGATCGGCTTCTGCCGTCCATGGGCCATGGCGGAGGAGAATGCTAGACGGGTTATGCTCACCCTTCCAGTGACCTTGAGGCTGATCGGCAGGTGTGGATGTGCCACTGGGACAATCGGGATCACTACTGCTACATGTCGACCAACCGATCTCGCTGATCCAGAGGGGGCGAGCCGTTCCGCCACGGGCAGCTGTCTGGGCAGCCAGCCAGTTCTGGGCCATCGTTAGGCGGCCCCAAAGGCTGACCGCACCGAAGAGTCCAGGCTCATCGGGGGCGGCCGTGGGCATGTAGGGGTGAACAGCCAGCGCATCAAAGCTACCCCAGGCCGTGGGTTGGGCGCTGAGTGCATCGTTGAGGAAGCTGAGCCCATCGCGGTGACCAATCCCGTCGTTCCAGCCGCCATCAAAGATGTAGAGCCCAGCAGTGGCAACGGTTGCCGTGGGGTCAGCGGCCTTCGCCGCATGGTAGCCAACTTCGAGTAGCACCGCGTACTCGGCCGGCGAACCTGGCCAGGTCTCCCAGGCGTTAGGTTCGTTCCAGATCTGCCAGATCGCCACGCGCGGTGAGCCAGGCGCATCGGCATTCCCATCGCCATCGTAGCGCTCGACGGCGGCCGTGACAAAATCGGCGAACTGCTCTGCCGAGGCTGGTGGGCACCAGTAGGCTTCAGCACGCACCCCCGCCGCAGCGTAGCGCAACGTACGTGCGCTACAGTCAGCGACTCGGGCCCATGCCGGCGTGGTGAGCAGCATGGCACTGAGTTGGTAGCCCGCATCGGCCGCCTCGCGGAAGCGCTGATCAACGTGACTCCAGTTCCAGCGCCCCTTCCCTTGAGCCTCGATCGTCGCCCAACTGAGCTCTTCACGCGCCCAGACCACCCCCATCGCCCGGCCACGCTCCATCAGCGTGGCAGTACCAGCGCTCCCATCACGACTAATCCGCTCAAGCCCGCTGAAGTAGCTGTTCATGCCAAATGGGCTGCGGCACGCTTCGGGTTCGGTGTCGCCAATTTGGCATCTGACCGTTGTTTGTGGCTGGGTTGGCGTAGAGCCCACTCCTGTGGTGCTAGGCGGCAGCGGAGCAGCCGTGACCGAGGGTACGAGGAGCAGGAGCAGCAGGCTCACGCGGAGGCTGATTGGTAGCGACATCGTTTTGACCCTATCCATGAGCATCCGGCCAAAGGCCAGGGGTTTAGCGGAGAGCTCCAGTCACCTCCCAACATGTCCTTGCGTACCCCCAAACAGTGCCAGAGTCACGGCCAGTGGTCGCGAGGAGAGGGGCAGGTGCAGACCACCCGAACTCGCCACATCCCTTGCGGATTAGTGATGAATGGTTATAATTATATATATACCACCCAAGCATATCAGTTCATATGAACGATGTAGTTCATTCCACCATGC
>CAIWUD010000119.1 GCA_903915775.1 uncultured Chloroflexota bacterium
CTTGAAGTTCGCGATGAAATCAGCCTCCCAGTCGGGCGAGGCTTGGGCGCGCAGATCGGCAAGCGTAGTCTCGATCACCTGGGGCCAGACCTCCTCGCCATCGATGGTGAAGCCACGATGCCAGGAGAGATGGTTCAGGCCGAGGGTATTGAGCGTGCAGCGCTCGGGGGCAATCGTCGTGTTGAAGACACGTTCGAGCTTACCGATGATCGATCGGGTAACCCCCTGGGGAATGTTACACACGCCAACGGCGGGGATGTCAGGGGCGTAGCGTGACAGCGCCTCCGTCACCAGACCGGCCGGGTTGGTGAAGTTGACGAGCAGCGCACCAGGGGCGGCCAGTTCACGCATGTCCGCGGCGATCCCGAGGATGACCGGGATGGTGCGGAGCGCCTTGGCCATTCCACCTACACCGGTGGTCTCCTGACCGATCAGTCTATGGCGGCGCCCGAGATGCTCATCGTTGCGGCGCGCCTGCATGCCGCCGACGCGCAGTTGGGTGATCACGTAGTGCGCACCAGCAACCGCCGCGCGGCGGTCGGAACTGAGCAGAATGGGGAAGGGCGATCGGCGGGCGGCAGCCATGCGCTGAGCGAAGCCGCCAACCAGTGCTAGGCGCTCCTCGTCGACATCCATTAGCCAGAGCTCGCTGATAGGCAGGCGCTCGGCCCGGTCGAGGAAGCCGTTGAGCAGCTCGGGGGTGTAGGTCGAGCCCCCGCCAAGAACGGCAATCTTCATGCAAAACTCCTGCTCCCGAGGGAGCCCTAGGCCGCATCGTGGCGGCACGAGAGGCACAACAGAACGAGCAGCTCGAGGGGGCACGCCATCGTAGAGCCGTACTTGTACTGCTTCAGGTTGGTGCAGATGCCCCCCTCCCAACCTCCCCCCGCTGGGGGGAGGATTCCGGCTCCCGCCTCCATTGGGGGTGGGGTGGGGAAGAGGTGCTACCTCCGTGAAGCAGTACACCGTGCCTGTAGGCCTACGGACAGCCACAGGAGTGGCGGATCACCAGGCTGGTCGGTAACAGAGTACGCAACTCGGCCGCCTGACCGGCGATCAGGCGTAGGAGTTGATCGATCGCGGCCCGGCCCACCGCAGCGCCGGGGGCACGTACGGTAGTGAGCCGTGGGGAGAGGTAGCAGGCACGAGGCGCATCGTCGAACCCAACTACGGCGACATCGTGGGGCACGCGCCGTCCGGCCTGGCGGAGCGCCTCAAGGGCGCCTGCCGCCGAGCCGTCATCACCCGCCACGATCGCATCGAAGTTACGACCCTCGGCAATCCAGTGGGCCACAGTAGCCCGCGCGGGAGCCTCTTGGAATTCACCGGCTCCAACAAGTGTAGGGTCGAGCGGGATGCCGTGGGCAGCCAGGGCAGCACGATAGCCCTCCTCACGCTGCTGGGCATCCTCATTGCCAATGGGGCCGCGCAGAAAGGCGATCCGGCGGCGTCCATGGCCCGTGATCAGATGCTCGGTGATCGCCCGCATCCCCTCACGGTTCTCGATGAGCACACAGGGTACGGCGAGATCTGCGGGTGGCGCGTGGTAGAGCAGCACCACCGGAAAGTGTATCGCGTGGAGGCGCTGCAACTCGCCGTCGTAGAGGCTCTGGTCGAAGATGAGCAGACCGTCGGTATTCTGCTTGCCGAGGGGAAGTTGGTGGGCTTGGCCGGCGCGCCCGGTAGGGCGGATGGCGATGAGCAGGGTGTAGCCAGTCTCAGCCGCCCGCTCAGTGATGCTGCTCACAAGTGGGCGAAAGAAGTCGTCGCTGACACCGGGTAGTAGCAGGCCCAGGGTATTGGTCGCACCCTGAGCGAGGTGACGGGCAGCGGCCTTGGGCACATAGCCAAGTTGGTCGGCAGCGGCGCGCACACGGGCGGCGGTCGACTCGACGACCGGCAGGCTCTTGTTGAGCACACGGCTCACGGTGGCGGTGGAGACACCGGCGGCCGCGGCGACATCATCGATGGTGACCGAGGACTTGATGCGCATGGCATGCTTCCATCTGCTAGAGCGTCCGGGTGACCTTCTGCAATCCCCGGGGGCGATCGGGGTCAAGCCCACGAACCAGGGTCAAGTGCAGAGCAAAAAGTTGTCCCGGCACGATCGCCGTGATGGGGCTCAGCCACTCGGGGAGCGTAGCCGCGAGTGGCAGGGCGGTGGTTGCCAGAGCGGTCGCCGTAGGATCATCACTGGCGATAAGCAACTCAGCGCCTCGTGCCCGCAATTCGTGTGCGAGCTCGAGCATATCGGCGAACGCCTCACCGCGGGGCATGAGTAGCACTACCGGGCTACCCGCACCGATCGTCGCAATGGGGCCGTGGCGGAAGTCGGCCGAGGAGTAGGCTTGCGCCTGCACATAGGTCAACTCCTTGAGCTTCAGGGCCAACTCGAGTGCACTTGGGTAGGTGAAGCCACGGCCGAGCACGACACACTGTTCCATGAAGCGGTAACGTTCGGCGCGGGGGGCTAGCGTGGTTGCCGCGTCAAGCGTGGCGCTAACCCTATCAGGGAGTCGGCGTAGTTCATCGATGCGCTCCTGTCGACCCACAAAGGCGGCGGCAAGGAGCGCTATCGCCGTGAGCTGCGTAGTGTAGGTTTTCGTCGCTGCAACACTGCGCTCAGGGCCGGCGTGGAGTGGGATGACATGGTCGGCGACGCGAGCGAGAGGTGACTGTTCGTTGTTCGTGATGGCGATAGTTGGGCGACCCTGGCGACGCCCCTCCTCAACCACCCCGACGATATCGGGCGACTCTCCCGACTGAGAGATACCGACCACAAGGGCACCACGCATACGGGGTGGGGTGCGGTAGAGGGTGTGCAGCGACGGCGTTGCCAGAGCCACGGGCAGGCCAGCGATCCCACCCCAGGCATACTGGGCATAGATCGCCGCGTGGTCAGAAGTACCACGGGCGGCAATTACGGCAAAGTCAACGGGTGGTAGGGCCGCAACCAGCGCCTGAACGCGCTCGGCCTCGCGATCGATCAGTCGGCTGATAGCCTCGGGTTGGCTGGCAATCTCCTCGGCAAGCAAGCTGGTCATCGGGTGATACCTCCGTGTGCGTAAGAGCTCTGGGTACGCAGGCCACACCCAGGAGCCTTGACACATGTATTGTAAGCGCTTACAATTCTAGACATGATCCGGAAGTGTGTCAAGAAAAACGACGGGAGGTGTGGAGGTCGCAGCCCTCCACAAAAAACCAACCCGGCCTTGCTACTATCAAACTGTCAATACTGGCGCCGCCGACAGTGCAACCTACCAGAGGAAACTGCCATGAAGATCCGCGAGATCCGTGCGGCTGGGCTACGCGGGGCCACTCCTGAGGGTGGCTGGGACAACGACCTACGGCCGGAGGAGTGTATCTACACCCTGATCGCCGTGCACACCGATGCAGGACTCGTTGGCGTTGGTAGCGTCTACACGAGCGATGCCCTTGTCAAGAGTGCCCTGGCCCTGCTCGAACCGCTCTACCGTGGTGAATCGGCCCTGGAGCCCGAGCGGGTGAGCGAGAAGTTGCACCAGAACAGCTTCTGGCTAGGGCGCGGGGGGAGCGTCACGCACACCATCAGCGGGATCGATATCGCCCTCTGGGACCTCCTTGGCCAGGCTACGGGGCAACCGATGGGGCGCCTCCTTGGCGGCCGCTACCGCGAGAAGGTACGGCCCTACGCCTCACTGGTGATGACCGAGCCTGCACCACTCGCCGAGCACCTACACCACCTGAAAGCCCAGGGCTTTCGTGCTTTCAAGATGGGGTGGGGGCCGTTTGGGAGGGTGAGCTACGCCCTGGACGAGGCGATCGTGGCCGCGGCTCGTGAAGCCATTGGGAGCGACTGCATGCTCATGGTCGATGCTGGCGGGAGTGATGCCTTCTGGCCCAACGGCTACAAGTGGGCACTCCGCACCGCAGAGATGCTGCGACAGTACGATGTAGCCTGGTTCGAGGAGCCGCTTCGCCCCGACGCCCTCGACGACTACGTGCTGCTGCGCCGCCATGCCCCGCTGCCCATTTCCGGTGGTGAGGTGCTCACCCGACGCCAGGCCTTCCAACCCTTCCTCCAGGCGGGTGCGTTCGACATCGTACAGCCCGACGCCACGAAGGTTGGTGGGATCAGCGAGGCGCGACGGATCGGCTGGATGGCCCAAGAGTATGGCGCACGCCTGATCCCCCACGGTTGGAATACCGCCGTTGGGCTTGCCGCCGACCTCCAGTTGGCCACCGCCCTTCCCGATACCGATCTGGTAGAGTATCTCACCGGCTCGCCCTACATCGATGCCATTGTGGCCGAGCCCTGGCGCCTCGATGGCGATGGGATGCTGACGATCTCCACCGCACCTGGTCTCGGTGTGCCATTCGACCCCGACGCCATCGCACGCTATACGAACGGTGCACAGCTGCTCACGCCCTGAAGCTACATCCGATCACGCTCAGCATTGCGTTGAAGGGGTACCCATGCTATAATCTCCCTCTGTTGCGCGTCAATTGCCGCGTCCAAACGCGGGAGTGCCTTTCGGTTCCACCGCACCACCCGGGTCGCGCCGTCGGGTTGAAGGTCGAGTGGGACATGACCAGAGGAGGATCGTGTGCGCGAGCGTCAGCGAGATTATGAGTTAGTCTTCATCGTCAGTCCTCTTGCCGCGAACGAGGAG
Source organism: uncultured Chloroflexota bacterium (assembly GCA_903915775.1). Classification (GTDB taxonomy): domain Bacteria; phylum Chloroflexota; class Chloroflexia; order Chloroflexales; family Chloroflexaceae; genus Viridilinea. The sequence continues at coordinate 4,653 of CAIWUD010000119.1, forward strand.
CAGATCAACGGCCTAGTTGAGCGTATGCGGCAGAACATCGAGAGTAACGGCGGCCAGGTGGGGACGGTTAGCCAGTCACCGCCATGGGGCCGGCGCAAACTGGCCTATCCGATCCGTGAGTATGTGAGTGGTGAAGCCAGTCGCCGCAACTTTAGCGAAGGCTTCTACATGCTCATGACCTTCAAGCTTGATGCCTCGAAAGTGATTGAGCTTGAGCGTACGATCAAACTCACCGATACCATTCTCCGCCACCTGATCACCGTCGCCGAAACCCGTGCGGTCTCTGGTCGCACGGAGGCCGACGCTGAGAAGAGTGAGGCGTGAGGAGGGTTGTTATGCAACCCTGCCTTCGGCTGCGCCGAGTTGACGCTCTGGCGGCAGCAAAGCTGGGTTAGGTTTTTCGGTGGAGGGCTTTGCCCTCCAGCCTCCCCCGGTGTGAGTCTACGCTTGCGGCTGCGCCAACGTTACCGTCTAGCGATAGCAGAGCGGGGTTCGGTTACTTATGGAGGGCTTCACCCTTCACACCTCCCCCGGTGTAGGTCTACGCTGCAACAGTGGCCATGGAGGTCTGCATGGCGCGTGATCTGAACAAAGTCATGCTTATCGGCAGGCTCGGAGCCGACCCAGAGATGCGCTATACGCCGTCAGGTAGCCCTGTAACGAGTTTTCGGCTTGCGGTGGGGCGGCAGTGGCGTGATGGTGGTGGTGAGAATCGCGACGAGACGGAGTGGTTCAACATCGTTGTCTGGAATAAGCTTGCGGAGATCTGCAATCAGTACCTCACCAAGGGTACGCGGGTCTACCTCGAGGGTCGCCTCCAGACGCGCTCGTGGGAGGATCAGCAGAGTGGTCAGACCCGTTACCGAACCGAGGTGATCGTCTCTGATATGATTATGCTCGATGGTCGTGAAGGTCGAAGTGCACGTGAAGGTGATGATCACCCCACGTCTCCCCGTGATCTCCCACGCCCACCGCGTGGTGGTCAGCCCCCCACTCCACCACCTGATATCGGTGACGAGGACATTCCGTTTTAGGCATGTTTCAGTTTCGGCAGTACCAGCGTGACAGTCTGACACTGCCAGGATCGGGTTGGTTTTTTGGGGAGGGCTGTGCCCCCCACGCCTCCCGTCGAACTGTCAAACGAGTTTGAGATATACACACTCCAACAGGGCTATGGCAGAGAGATCAAAACCAAACCAGCCCGCCGATCGTTCCACCGGCAACCCTAACTCGCCACGACGGGTCGCCGCCCGTAAGCTGCGTGAAGAGCGACGCCAGCGCACCGTCCTGATGGTCACCGGAGCCACGATTGGGCTCGCACTGCTGGTCGTGCTTGGCGGTCTCCTCTACGACCAGGCCTGGCTCCCCAGCCGTCCCGTCGCTCGTGTTGATACGCTTAACTTGAGTCGTGCCGACTACTGGAGCGAGCGAAAACTAGCCTATACACAGCAGATTGTCCAGAACTTCCAGCTCCTCTTCCTCCTGGCCGGAAACCCGCAATTTACCCAGCAGTTTCAAGGTCAGAGTCCAGGGATCAACCGTGAAATAGCCGGCCTGCGGCAGGCTGAGCCCGATGACGCAGTTATCCAGCGTTGGCAGGATCGCCAACTCAGAGAGCTCGGTGCAACTGCTCAGAGCATTACGGTGACCCAGGATGAGATTGCCCAGGCCTTGGTCAACGAGCTTGGCCCGGTCTTCCTGCCCGATCTAGAAGCTATTGCGGATGATCCGGCAACTGCTGAAACTGCGACTCCTGCCGCAACCGCCGATCCAGCGCTGACCCCCACCCCTATTCCATCACCAACAACGCGCCCTACCTCCACGGCAGCTGAGGCCGCGACACAGCTTGACCAGATCATTGATGCGATCTTCCGCAGCTATGAGGTTGAGTTGGCTGCAGTCGGTGATGAACCCAACCTGACCAAGGACGATTTCCGGAGTGCGCTGCTGGCCCAGTACCGCGAGCAACTCATCGGTGATCGCCTTCAGGAGTGGCTTGTCCCTGAAGAGGGCTTTAGCTTCAGTGATGAGCCAACGCGGGTACAGGCACGCCAGGTGCTCGTAGCTGTTGAGCCTGGTGGGGATCAGGAGGCGGCATTTGCCTCAACTCGTGCTACCGCTGATGCCCTGGTTGCGGAGTTGCGTGGCGGTGCCGACTTTGCTACCGTGGCCGCTGCCCAGTCTAATGACCTGGGATCACGTGAGCAGGGTGGAGATATCGGCTACTTCGATCGCAATGGTCAGGCTGACAACGGTGCGACCTATCCTCCGGAGCTCGTCGCGGCCGCTTTTGCTCTAGCTGAGGGTGTGATCAGCGACCCGATCCGAACCAGCTTTGGTTGGCACGTGATCGAGGTGACTGCACGCGAGGTGACTGCACGCGAAGTTCAACTGCGTGAAGCTCGTACCGAGGCTCTTGACACGTGGCTGGAAGAGCAGCGTGCGCGAACAACCGTCGCCCGCTTCCCAGAGCAGACGCCAACAAGCACTGCCCTGCCAACGATCGAAGCGCCAACAGCTGTGCCGACCTTCCTCCCTGGCCCACCAACGCCGTTGCCGACGCCAGAGCCGACGGTAAGCGCAACGACCACGCCGTAATTCAGCGGGAGGTGCGGAGGGCACAGCCCTCCGCAAAAGCCCAACTCCGGTGGCGCCACGCTGGCGCAGCCGGAAACGGGAGGTGTGGAGGGCACAGCCCTCCGCAAAAACCCCAACCCAACGCCGGTAGCGCCCAACGTTCAAGCTGGCGTGGCGCAGCCGGAAACGGGAGGTGTGGAGGGCAGGGCCCTCCACAAAAGACTCTGACCCAACACTGGTAGCGCCGATCCGTCACGCTGGCGCAGCCGGAATTGAAACCCCCTAAGACACATAACCAATGCGACGTTGGAAACCACAGCCTTCGTGGCGACGCAGGGCCGCTGTTGCAGCCCTCGTCGTCGCCATGGTAGCGATGCTTGGCGTGACGCTTCCCCTAGGTCGAGATCTGCTTCGTCCTCTCATCGAGTGGCCGATCAACCGTGACCTCTTTCTGCGCCTCCTGATTAGCCTCGCCCTGGTTGTGACGACTATCGTCATGGCCTATCGGGTTGCAACTGCGTTCACCCTGACCTATGCGGTAGATCGCAACGGGCTCTATATCAGCTGGCTCGGCAGTTCGGTCGTGATCTCGCTCCAGGCAATCCGCTCGATTGAGCAGGGGGTACGCCTGCCGATGAGTAACGGCTCACCGTTTGCTGATCTCGGCTACCTCCACGGACAGGTACAGCTGGCGGATGGACGGAGGCTACACCGCTTCACTACCCAGCCCCTGGCCAATTCCCTACTGGTCTATACAGCTGAAGAGGTCTACGCCATCGCACCGCAGGATCCCACGGCGTTCATTCAGGATCTTGAGCAGCGTCAACGGATCGGTGCAGCGCAGATCCGTCCTCTTGAGGTGGAGGTAGTCCGTCCCTTCATCTACCTCTTCTGGGAGGATCCGCTCATTCGCACCGGCCTACTAGCGACGGTTGGGGTGAACCTCGGGCTCGTCGGCTGGCTGACGAACATCTACCCCGCTCTCCCAGCCATGATCGATCTGCGTGCCAACGCTTTAGGGGCGCCAACAACGATGGCCCCGGGCTACCAGATCCTCCTGCTCCCTCTGGCTGGGGCGATCATCGGTCTGCTCAATAGCGCGATCGCGCTGCTTCTCTACCGGCATGAGCCCGCTGGAGCACGTCTGCTCGTCATGGGCGCCTTTGTCGTCCAGCTTCTCTTTCTGGTGGCTGCAGTCACGATCCTCCGCTGATGGCGTCCGGCCACGGGTTATGGTTGACGTGGGCCGAAGATCGCTCGCCCTACACGGACGATAGTGGATCCCTCGGCAATCGCTGCGGCCATGTCGTCGGTCATGCCCATCGAGAGGTCGTGCCACTGCGCCTGGGGAAATAACCGAGCAAGCTCATCGCGCAACTCGCGAAGCGCGCAAAAGGTAGGCCTGGCCTGGTCTGGCTCAGCAACCATGGGCGCCACGGTCATGAGCCCGCGAATCTCCAGATTGGGCAGGGCGAGGATCTGCTCAATCTCGGGTAACATCGCCTCGAGAGCCGCCTGGTTTGCAATACCACCTGGCAAATTGAAGCCCTCTTTACTCTCCTCGCCACTCACGTTGAACTGCAGCAAGATGGGCATGCGCCGCCCAGTAGGCATATGGCGCGACAGCGCCTCGGCCAGGCGTAGACTATCTACTGAGTGAATGAGATCGAAGAGTTCGCTGGCGAGACGAGCCTTATTACGCTGCAGATGGCCGATGAGGTGCCAACGCGGTGCTGGTTGCACATCCTGGAGGGCAGCGATCTTGGACGCAGCCTCCTGGACGCGATTCTCACCGAGATCGGACGCGCCAGCAGCGATCGCTGCCGCAACGAGCTCAGGGGGGTAGGTCTTGGTGACAGCAACGAGAGTGATTGAGGCTGGATCACGGCCTGCTGATGTTGCGGCCCGCTCAATGCGCTCACGAACAATACCAATACGCTCACGGATGTTTGGTTCCAACGCTCACTCCTCAGCAACCAGCAGACGCTGCTCGACGGGCGGATCGGGTGGCAAGTTCGTGATGAGCATGAGCCCACGGCCAGCTGGTAGCGTGATTGAGAGCTCGAGGGGTGTAGAGGCACCGGGACGGAGGGTCGTACTAGCCCCTCCACCTGCTAGGTAGCTAACCCCACTGCTATCACGTAACTCAAAGGCACTGATCGGTACGAGGAGCTCGCTGCTACTACGGTTCGTGATCGTGCCAACGACCATGAGCCCGCCCTCGACTGGCTGGAGTTGATCGATCGTGATACGCAGGCGTGCTGTCTCAGCAACTGGCTCGAGCGGACGACCGGCACTTCCCGTGTCAAGGAGCGCCAGGAGATCACGGGCAGCTTGCTGAAGCTCCACTGGCAGGCTGGCCAGATCAAAGGGGCGTGGAGGCGTAAAGGGGCGCTCAACCGATGGGGGCTGAGCAGCAAAGATAAGACGCAGTGCTTCCTGAGACGAGTCGAGCCTGCCACGTGTGCTCAACGCGATCAGGATGATGGCACAGAGCGCACCCCAGATCCAGATAGGGAGACGACGCAGATACCCAAACATAGCCCCCTCAGTGGGTGGATCTCCGGGAAGGCCAGGCCCTCCCGCCAGATCACGGACAGATCCCTACCTAGTATAGCACGGGCGTGTACGAGCTGCGCTACCGCCTTGACAGCTTTGGGATGTGCGTGGTATAGTTCCCGCTCTGATTACAACACCACAACATGTAGTGGTAAACATAAAGATCACCTACTATATCTAGGTAGAACTGCCTACATTAGCTGGGGAAGTTAGGCTGTCTCAGGATTACCCTGATCATCCCACAGCATGACCATCTCACGGGAGATGTGGAGGACAGGGTCCTCCACCAGAAACCTCAACCTATCCGTGGCACCGCCGAACAACGGCATCGGCGGTGCCAAGATCAACATAGCCGAACAGTACAAGTGAAGGAGCGCCATGACTACCATGCGCAGCGAGGCACTCACCGGAGAGTTTGTTGGATCCTTTGCCGCTCTGGATGAGGCTGGCATGGCAATGCCGAGCTCTATCATCAAGCGTGATGGACGGATCGTCGATTTTGATGCCGAGCGGATCACCAGCGCGATGCGGAAATGTTTTGCCAGCCTAGGGCGTACACCCCAGGTTCCGGTCGAGGAGTTGACTGGGCGGGTAGTGAACATTATCGCGGCGAAGACGACCGGCCTGCCGACGGTTGAGAGTGTACAAGATGTTGTCGAGACGGTGCTGTTAGCGGCAGGTGAGTTTGAAGCGGCGAAGCACTACATTCTCTACCGCGCCGAGCATGCGAAGAAGCGCATCGATCGTCCCATCCCTGAGGCAGTACGCCAGGCTTTTGCCGAGTCTGAGCGCTACTTCCCTACGGCCCTACAGAAGTTCCAGTTTTTTGATAAGTATTCGCGTTTCAACTACGATCTTGGTCGGCGCGAGACCTGGATCGAGACGGTTGACCGCTCAGTGGCCTTTCTACACGAGTTGGCCGGCGATCGCCTGCCCGCGGCAACCTATGAGCGGATGCGGCACGCCATCCTCGAGATGCGCTCGATGCCGTCGATGCGCCTCCTGGCGATGGCTGGCCCTGCCGCTCGGCGCAACAATGTCGCGATCTACAACTGCTCCTACCAGCCAGTCGAGAGTATCGATTCCTTTGTGGAAGCTCTGAGCATCTCGATGAGTGGCTGTGGTGTCGGTTTCTCGGTCGAAGGGCGTTATGTCGAAAACTTCCCCCGCATTCGCCGCCAGCGCGGTGTAGCCCCACGCACAATGGTGGTTGAAGACTCGGCTGAGGGCTGGGCCGACGCCCTGCGTGCCGGTCTGGAGGCCTGGTTCGACGGTGGCGATATGCGTTTTGACCTCTCGCAACTTCGCCCTGCCGGAACGCCGCTACGCACCAAGGGTGGGCGTGCCTCCGGACCCGAACCACTGCGGGTGATGCTCGACTTCGTGCGCTCGCGCATCCTTGCGCGCCAGGGGAGTTTCCTGCGCCCGATCGATGCCCACGATATGATGTGCTCGGTTGGCAATGCTGCCGTGAGCGGCGGGGTGCGGCGCTGCCTACCGCGCGGGACACGCGTCCATACTGACCGGGGCGCTATCCCGATCGAGGAGGTGCGCGAAGGCGACCGGGTGATGACCGCCGTCGGCTACAAGCCCGTCACCGGCTGGGTTGACCAGGGCGAACAGGCAGTGGTTGAGATTGTCACCGAGTCGGGAACGATCTTCCGCTGTACGCCCCACCATCGCGTTGCAGTGCTCACCGATGTCTGGGGCGGCCACACCTTCAAGTACGCCCGCGATCTGACGCCCGAAGATCGGCTGCTCTTCATCACCCACCCGATCGATGGTGAGCCTCAGCCGCTGCTGCCACTCCCCACGAAGCGTGAGGCTGACCAGAGCGGATCACTGATCCGGCAGCCTGAGCTCGATATCGAGACGGCCTGGTTCCTCGGTAAGTTCTTCGCCGATGGCTATGTCCAGGTGACTAACCACGACGAGCATGGCAAGGGCGGCAACACCCAGTTTACCGTCGCCTGCCATACCAGCGAGATCGACCAGATCGAGCGGGTCTCGGCCTGGATGGAGAGCCACGGCATCACGGCGCGGCTGGTCTACCAGGATGGCAAGTGGGTCCAGATCCGTAGTGGCAACCGGCAGATCGCGCGCTGGATGAGCCAGTATAAGCAGGCCAACGAGCCGCTAGTCGTCCCTGAGGCGATCTGGCGGGCGCCGGCCGAGACGCGGGCCGCCTTCGTCGCTGGCCTCATGGATGGCGATGGGTGCTTCACCGACCGGCCAGTGACGATCATCTCCACCGTCTACGAGAGCTTCGGCCGTGAGGTAGTGAAGCTGCTGGCGACATTGGGCATCATCGCCGAGATCCGTATGCGACGGCCAGCGAACGAACAGGGCTGGCAGGCCCAGTGGATCGTGACCGTCAAGGACGCCCTGGCCCTCCAGCAGGGCGCGGCGGTGATTGGGCAGCACACCTGCGGCGAGTGGGTTGCCCGCAAGGGCAAGCAGTCTGGCTACAACGTGCCGGGCTGGATGGTCAAGCGCGACCTGCCGCGGCAGAAGTATGCCAACCTCTGGGCGAGCAGCCGCGACGAGCATATGAACAGCGCGACACTGACCACTCTGGTTGAGGCGACGCACTACGTGCCGGTGGGGGTGGTCGAGGTGCGGCCAGGCGGCGATGCACACACCTTCGACATCGAGGTGCGTGACGGCAGCATGTTCGTCGCCGAGGGCTATCTGGTGCACAACACCGCAATGATCTCACTCTTCGACCAGGACGATGATGAGATGCGTCTGAGCAAGAGTGGTGACTTTGAGCGTGAGAATAGCCAGCGCTGGAATGCGAACAACTCGGCAGTCTGGCCCGACGCTGGGCTAACTCAGCCTGAGTTTATCAGCCAGTTCCTCGAGATGGTGCGCTCGGGGCGCGGTGAGCCGGGGATCTTCAATCGCCAGGCGGCCAATCAGCTCAAGCCGGCACGGCGCCATGCCGCAGAGTTTGGCACAAACCCCTGCGTTACCGGCGACACCTGGATTGCGGTCGCTGACGGGCGGGGACGTGTGCGCATGGCCGA
>CAIWUD010000120.1 GCA_903915775.1 uncultured Chloroflexota bacterium
CCCACTCTTCGCGCGCAGCCCTGCTGAGCACTCCTTCCCAGATGACCCAGAGGCCGAGAAGGGGTAGAAGCAGGCCGGCTTGGATTTTGACACTACACGCCAGTGCAGCGCAGAACCCGGCGGCTAGCCAGCGGCCCGTTCCCGCTCGCTGCTGCTCGGGTGGGGGCAGGGCCAGAGCAAATCCGGCAAAGGTGAGCGCTGCAGCAAGGGGCTCTGCGAAGAAGCTCTGGCTGTGGGGCCAGGCTAGGGTGGCAAGGCCGTAGATGAGCGCGGTGCCGATAGCAGTGCGGCGGCTGTAGCCCAGGCGTAGGGCCGCCAGGGCGATCAGACCACCGGTAGCTCCGGTGACGAAGGGGTTGAGCCAGCTCGCCAGGGCGCGGGTCAGGTAGATGTAACCCTCGGGTGGGAAGAGCGTTGCTACTGCTTGGCCGATGATGAAGAAGGGTACAGCCATCAACGATTGGCCCGGACCAAACTTGCTATAGGTCGGCACCCCCTGCTCCTCACCGACAGCGAAGCTGCCACGCGTTACGATAGCCTCGGTCAGCACAAACATCTGCTCCTCGTCGATGGCGTAGAAGTGGCCACCGGTCGTGAGCAGGTAGATGCCCGTAAGGAAGAGGGTGATCAAGAGTGGAATCGCTAGATGAGGAGAGCGCATAGCGTAGGTTGGTGTAACAGCGGGGAAGGGTATCCACACGGTTCACCATTGTAACGTATCGATCAGTTGGGGGCAAAGCATATGTCTTTGCCCCGTTTGACGCCTCGCACGATCTATGCCCTCGTAGCCCCCCCCCGTAAGGGCAACCCCCCGTGGTTGCCCTGCCGTTGGCTTGCCCCAACCGTGAACAGGTACTGTCTTTGCCCCGTTTGACGCCTCGCACGATCTATGCTACTCTGATGCCCCTGCGATGGGCAGCTAAAAGTCGCGGTGAGCGTATGTAAAGCGTCGTGCTGCCCGCCCATCCCCAAGATACTACTATGGCCCAATACGTCTCCAACTACGCTAAGCGCATGAAGCAGCCAGCCCAGCGGCCTGGTTAGCGGCTCCTGCACGTCTAGGGATCCAGTGTAGGCCCGGTGCACCAGACCAGACGGTGCATCGGGCCTTTTATGTGAGGAATACTCCATGTACCAACAGCCACGACTCACACCGCGCCAGGCTCGTCCTGAGCTCTTTGGCGCCTGTCAACTCGGAGCAGGAGGGTCTACCCATGCTGCCTGAGCGCCGTTTTCTGGTTGATACCACCCTGCGTGAGGGTGAACAGTTCGCCACCGCTCGTTTCAGTAGTGCTCAGCGCCTCGCTATTGCCGAGGCACTCGATGCGTTCGGCATTGAGTATATAGAGCTCACCTCCCCTGCCGCTTCCCCTCAGAGTGCCCGCGACCTCGAACTGATTGCCCGTCACGGTCTGCGCGCCCGCATTCTCACCCACGTTCGCTGCCATCTCGATGATGCTCGCTTGGCGGTGGAGCATGGCGCTCAAGGCGTCAATCTGCTCTACGCTACCTCACATCAGCTGCGTCGGGCCAGTCATGGTCGCTCGATCGACCAGATTGTTGAAGAGGCAGCTGAGGTCATCGCCTATCTGCGCACCCATCAGGTCGAGATCCGCTTCTCCTGTGAAGACACCTTCCGCACTGATTTGCCCGACCTCATCCGAGTCTACCGTGCGGTGGCTGCTATGGGCGTGCAACGGGTTGGTTTGGCCGATACGGTCGGTGTGGCCACACCCCGTCAGGTCTACGATCTGGTCGCCCAGGTACGCGCCGCACTCTCCTGCGACATTGAGTTTCATGGCCATAATGATGCCGGTTGTGCCGTCGCGAACGCCTTCTGTGCACTGGAGGCTGGGGCAACGCACCTCAATGTGACGGTCTTAGGTATTGGTGAACGAAACGGCATTGCATCGCTCAGTGGGGTGATCGCACGTCTGGCTAGCCTCGACCCAACGAGCGTAGCACGCTACAACCTCACCCACCTCCTCGAGCTTGACCACATGGTTGCCGATATGGTGGGCATACCCATCCCCTTCGATGCACCAATATCGAGCCCCTTTGCCTTCCACCATAAAGCTGGCCTGCACACCAAAGCGGTGCTCGCCGATCCGCAGAGCTATGAGGTGCTCAACCCTCATAGCTTTGGTCGTTCGCGCACGGTTGCCGTGGCGCATCGTCTGGTTGGGTGGCACGCGGTTGCCGAGCGCGCCCGTGAGCTTGGGATCTACCTGAGCCAGAG
>CAIWUD010000121.1 GCA_903915775.1 uncultured Chloroflexota bacterium
AGGTGGATGCCAGCAGCGCCTAGGTGCTGCGCCGAGAGGGCGAGTGGTCGGCCAAGGAGCTCAAACCAGGCGCCACGGTCGGTGAGTGAGCCGAGTCCGCGTAACTGCTCATGCTCGTCATACTCGATCAGGCCCCGTGGGGTTGGCAAGTCTGGGTAGCGCTGCCAGCCGCTGAGGTCGAGATCGAGTCCCTCGAGGGTCGCAACGAGTTCCGGCTCCATATCGCTCCCGGAGCGGGTCAGGAGTGCCACTGGTTCGCCCCAGAGGCGTGCCCCAAAGGCGGCCTGGGGGCCGCCGCCCCCGAGGGCATTGCGCACCAGTTCCCCCGAGCGCAGACGGATCGAGTCGATGATGATCTTCCCGTAGACGAGCAGTAACATGGTGTTGGGCATATTCTAGGCTTGAGGCTGCGCCGCCGTGACTGGCTGGCACTACCAGGGCTGGGTTGGGCTGTGTGCGGAGGGCCCTGCCCTCCGCACCTCCCGCGAGCGGTGCGGGGCGGACCCCAGGGAGGGGGTAACTGTTCACACTTCTCCCGGAGCGAGGGTGTCTCGCCCACGTGGTACCCCTCCGTACGGGCAACCCCCCGTGGTTGCCCTGCCGTTGGCTTACCCCGATCGTGAACAGGTACGGGAGGGGAGCCTGAACCATGCCTCAGCTAGCCGCCAGATCTGGCGCACTGATCCAGCGACGCAGGGTCTGACCACCATCAATCAGGAGTGCGGCACCGGTGATCTGACGTGCCTGGCTCGACGCCAGAAAGGCAACCACCGCTGCAACATCGGCAGGCCGACCGACCCTACCGAGGGGGATGCGCTGGGCAAAGCGTCCGAAGAAGCTCTCAGCCTCAACGCCATCTTTCTGGCGTAGGCTCAGGTTGGTGCGAATGATCCCCGGACAGACCGTATTGACCCTAATACCCAGATGCGCCACCTGGAGCGCGACCGACTTCGTCAGCGCCTCCACCCCGGCTTTACTCGCCATGTAGGGGGCACTCCCCGGCAGGGTATCGTGGCGGCCAGTTGATGAGCCCATATTGACGATAGCCCCGCCACCCGCCCGGGTGAGCGGCGGGATAGCATGCTTACAGCCAAGAAAGACTCCCCGCAGGTTGATCGCCACCATCTCATCCCAGCGCTCCACCGGCATTTCGGCTACCCGTAGATCCATCCCTCCGATACCGGCGTTGTTGAACAGCACGTTGAACTGACCAAAGTGAGCCTCTACCGCGGCAAAAGCCGCGGCGAGGCTCGCTTCATCGGCAACATCAGCGACGAGGGGCAGCGCAGGCGTACCAGATGCTTCCAGTTCCCGAGCCAGTTCTGCCACCCCCGTGCCATCACGATCAACCAGTGCCAGCCGTGCCCCTTCGGCAGCAAAGCGCTCTGCGGCTGCTCGCCCAAGGCCCCCCTGCGCACCGGTGATGACGACCGTCTGATTGATGAAGCGTTTCATCGAGGTGAACTCATGCGGAATGCCCGCTCCAAGAGTGCTGCCAGGCGATCAGTATCGATGGCGGTCACCACGCGTGCGTTGTGCGCAGCCTTCGAATTGCCACGCACGTCGACCGCCGTGAGACCACGCCCAGGACCCCAGCCGGTGTCGACGGCCACGGCAGCCGTGAACGAGCTCGCGCAGTCAGGGTCGAGCACCACGGCCATAGCGAGCGGATCGGGGAGGAGAATCCCGGGACGCTCACGCTCGCGACTGCGCCGCACGAGATCTTCGAGCATCGGTACGACAAAATCGGCCCCGACGGTCCCTGCCTGTGCGGTCATGGCATCCCAGCGTGGCCAGAACATAGGCGTCTCGACCGTGAGCTCCCAGCCGGCCATGGTGGGGTTGAGCCCACGCTCAAAGACCATTGCGGCAGCCTCGGCATCGGCGTAGATATTGAACTCGGCCACCGCCGACGTATTACCAAGGGCGCGCACCGCACCACCCATGATCACACTCTGCCCCAGCAGCTGCGGGAGATTTGGCTCAATCGCCATGGCAAGGGCAACATTGGTCAGCGGCCCGAGGGCTACCAGCGTCGCACCGGGGTATTCGCGGGCCAGGCGTACAATCGCCAGCGCAGCATGTTCGTCGGAAATGGGCCGGGTCGAGCGTGGGAAGCCCGCATCACCGAGCCCATCTTCGCCATGGACATCGCTGGCGTGGTAGAGCGGGGCGAGAATGGGGCGCTCAGCCCCACGAAAGATGGGAATCGGACCTGCACCAACCGCATCAAGCACGATAGGCACATTTTGCACCACATGGTCCAGCGTGACATTGCCACTCACACAGGTGATGCCCACAATCTCCACCGCGGGGTCAGCGAGCGCCATGAGGAGTGCAATGGCGTCATCCACGCCACAGTCGGTATCGATGATCAGTTTCTGAGTCACGGATTGTTGCCTCCCAATGAGCTACTACGCGGTGCGACTGAGGATCTCGGTCAACATGCGGACAAACTTGGGCTCGTCGGCATCGACGGCGAAGTGGACATTGGCCGATCTGAGGCTCCGGTGTCGGAAATCGCACACCGTCCGTCCATCCGTCAGGGGGCCACTCGTCTCCACATCCACAGCGATGAACTTCGTCGTCACCACTGAGGGGTCGATGATGGCGCAGACCGCCAGGGCATCATGGACGGGTGCGGCACCCAGGCGGTGCATCGGCTGGCTCGTATCGTAGCCGCCAATCCGTCGCTCGGTGCAGATAGCGGTGGCGAGGGCTGCTGGCGTACCGATCTCGCGCAGGCGGGTACAATCCTCCCGCGAGACGAGGGCGCGGTGGGTGGCATCAAGGGGGATCATCCGGATCGGACGGCCACAGTTGACGACGATCTGCGCCGCTTCGGGGTCAACCCAGATGTTGAACTCGGCCGACGGGGTAGAGTTCCCATGCTCGTGGGCGCCACCCATGATCACAATCTCGGGGATGCGCTCCAGGATGCGTGGCTCCATGCGGATAGCCATCGCAATATTCGTCAGCGGCCCCACTGGCACTAGGGTGATATCGCCATTCGAGGCGAGGTAGGTCTCGATCAGCCAGTCCACCGCGTGGCGCGCCTGCTTCTTGCTTCGAGCGGGAGGGAGATCGAGGAGATCCCCGTGGATACCCTTGGCCGAGATCGCCTGCTGCGCGTGGGCACGCACCATGGGTACGCTCATGCCCTCGAAGACGGGAATATGGCTTTTACCGATGTAGTCGAAGACGCGCAGCGTATTCTCGGTACAGTTCTCTACCGATGTATTGCCATTGACTGTGGTAGCACCGATCAGTTCGAGATCGGGTGAGAGGGCGGCGACCATCAGCGCGACAGCATCGTCAGTTCCGGTATCGACGTCCAAAATGACCTTCGTTGTCATGGTGTTGCTCCACTTTATCGACTTCCACACTTCGGAAAAGGGGCTAGGGACCTTGAACTACACGCTCCAGGGAATACGTACCTTGCGCACACTCCCAGGGGTATTACGACTCACATTGACCCGTACTACTCCATCAATGATCACCGCTGCCACGGCGGGGGTATCGCCAATAGCAAGGGTAGCGAGAGCATCGTGGGCCTCAGAGCCGATGGGGGCATCGACGAGGAGCAGATCCGCGGCATTGCCAACCCGCACCACCCCCTCGTCCAGCTTGTAGAGACGAGCCGTGTTGCCACTCGCCATAGCAACGGCCAATGCTGGGGCAACCTCACCGAGTGAAGCGACCCATGCCATCGTACGCAACACCCCGAGGGGGATCACCCCCGTACCAGAGGGCGTATCGGTGCCGATGATCACCCGGTGCAGCGCGTTGTAGCGGGAGGCCATTCTGGCGATTGCCCCAGCCCGTTGGGTATTGCCTGCCTGGACGAGCTCGATCATCATCTCCGACTCAAGGATAATTCGCTCGATATCGGCAATGGGTGCGGCTGTCGGGCCACCATTTGTGTGTGAAGCGATATCGGGCAGGATCGCTAAGGCTTCGCGGGCGCCGAGCACACTGCTTCCAGGGATCGAGGCGCCGCCGATATGCATCATGACCGTCATACCACAGGCACGTGCCCACTCAACCATCGGGCGGGCATCTTCGGGTCGGTAGATGCCCGAGAGCCCAATTTCGCCCACTACACGCACACCTTCGCGCCAGAGTTCGGCAAAGTCCGCCTCTACCAGGCCATGCTCAAGGATGAGCGACCCGGCCAGGATCTTCACCCCACTGGGGCGGAACACCGCCGAGGCTTTTGCCCCCACAATGGCGAGCGCTTTGGTGCCCGCCGCATCCTTCGGGCGTCCTGGCAGATGCACCTCACCCGCCGAGATGATCCGTGTCACCCCGCCGTGCAACCCACTCTCAATGAAGCCGACCATCTGCTGGCGCGGGGTATAGTCACCCGTCACAGGATGGGTATGCGAGTCGATCAGCCCTGGCCAGAGCTGGCAACCGGCGGCATCAATCACCCGATCAATCCCCCGTGTATCGAGATCGGCGTAGTGACCAATGGCAGCAATGCGGCCAGCCCGTACCACCACCGTGTCGCCGGCGAGTAGCGGCTGTTCGATCGCACCCGAGACGATCTGTCCGATACGGGTGATCACCAGACTACTCATAGGGCGACCTCATGCTCGGCAAACAGACTCAGTACGTGATCCAGGCTCGTCACACTGCCGTAGTGGGTATCGATATCGTAGAGGCTGCTCGCCTGCTCACGCTCACTCGTCGCTGCAACGCACTGCTCTGGCACAATGACCTCATAACCGAGGAAGAAGGCGTCATGCACCGTTGAGCGTACACAGATGTTCGTCACCACCCCAACGACCACTAAGGTCGTGATGCTACGCTCCTGGAGCCGTTCGTGGAGGGGCGTGCGAAAGAAGCCGTTGTAGCTCGACTTCGTCAGGATCAGATCCGTGGGGCCGGGGCGGAGTGCAGCGACGAGCTGCGTGCCCCAACTTCCGGGCAGGCAGTGCAGAATACGCTTCCGCAACTCTGGGTTGTGCGCCTCATGCTCATCACGTAGCCAGATCACCGGAGTACCTACTCGGTGCGCCGCGTCAACCAGTTGCTGAATGGGCTCGTAGAGCGCCCGACCGCTCGCCATGACCATGAGCCCACCCTCCTCCAGGAACTCATTGATCATGTCGACAACGATCACGGCGGTGCGTTCTGGCACCAGACGCAACGCGACATGCTGGCGCTGTTCGGAAAAGGGACGATCGCTGCTCTCAGCCGCGCCCATGCCTGCCTCCCGTATGTTAATCGATTACGTTACCTGCAACTTTGCGGGACGTACCAGAAGAGAGGCCCCATTATAGCACTCCTGCAGCCGTCGTGAACAGGTACGATGGTTGTCATCCAGCAGGGAAACGGGTATAATTACCCCAGCCGCGTAGTTACAATCTCCCTGATCTTCTCGTGGAGGTGGAAGATAGCTTTGCCTGCCGCAAAAACCAACCTGATCCGAGTAACACCAGTTCGTACCATCGGCACAACCGGTATGGAACCTCGTCTAAGCTAAGGAGCAACTATCATGGGTGAGGCATCGAGCAGACGGTGGATTATCACTTCATTTCTCGTCACAGCAGGTCTCCTATTCACCTGGATGGCACTTCGCACCGCCCTGGCGCAACCAACCCCACCAAACCGAGTCTTCATTCCACTTGTTGTCGGTGGAGGCGGCTCGACCGGATCGAGCGATGCTGAGCGGATCTTCCCCTCGGGAATGGCTGCAGCTTCACCACTCAACATGCAGTCTTCTACCAATGCCCCCGGCAATCTCACCCTCTCAAGCTCTGCTTTTGTCCCAGCATACCGGGTCATTGCCGAACGCATCCGCACGGCACTGCTTTCAACATCGACTGTCGCCATTACCGATTCGGTGCGTAGCCTGGTCGTACCGGGCGGTGGAAGAGCCTTCTGCTACGGTCCACAGCTCGACTACGCGAACCATCCCGGTGGTGGGGGTGGCGAGCTGCCGGGTGGGGATCTCGGCCTCTGGTTGGAGTATGAACCCCGAGAACACTCCAATCCGAACGCCCCTCCAACCGTCACCCAGACCATTGGCCTGGGCACGACTGACGCCTATACACTGACTTATCGCTCGTCGGGCCATGCATGCGCTGCGGCACAGCTGAACAGCCTGATGGACGGGGTAGAAGCACAATCTGAGGCAGCGTTGACGCTCGCTGCAGCGCTCGTCTCACAGGCGTTCAGCAGCGGTATAACTATCCCAACTGATGGATCAGTGGTCGATTTGACGGCGGCAATGAACGCCGACTACGCCTTTGCGTTTAGCAGTGCCACCATCTCACGTACTGCCGATCTCATCGACTACACCTTGACGCTGACGACGACCGAGCAACAGGTGATGGGGAGTGGTCCCTCTTCGCATGTCTACACCGTCACGGTCAATCTTGCCCACGAGCCTGATAGTAGCGACCCCTTGAATATCTATGAGGGGCTGCTCACCTTCCAGGTCATCGACAACGACTACCGCGGTGGGTTGCAGTGTGGTGGTCCGCCTCCCTTCGTTGCGGCGATCAGCGGTTCGCTCGCCTATAACCGCCTCAGTGCTACCGAGCTCAGGCTACAGGCACGACAGGCGAGCTTCTGTGCGGCGAATGCAGCTACCGCTTTTGATGCCCAAGGGCTGAAATTGACCAACTGGTCTGATAACTATAACCTTTTCACCGCTAACTTCGATCCAACAGCGACCTTCACTGGTACGGCTTCGGTCTCTGATACACTCACTACCAATCTGGCCGGTAGCTACACCTTTGCCTGGCAGGCGGGTAGCGGTGATAGCCATACACGAGTCTTCAACGTCGGTATCAACAATAGTAGTCCTGTTGAGGGTGAAGCCTACTTTGGCTTCGGTAGGCGTATTCAGCAGGCAACTGGCCACAGCTATACCATCACCTCAACCACTGGTATCACCCAGACGCTGACGCCCGGTGACGGTGTGTTGGCGGTCGAAAGCATGATCTGCAACTGGGCCGGGCCGGGATCGAATCCGTCTAGCCGTGAGCAACCCTACGCCCAGCGCCAGTTCCTGCGCCTGAACGAGACCACGGGCTTCTTCGAGGTGCCAACCGGTGGCTCGGATATTCGCTACGCACCAACAAACAACTGTCTCTACACTGCTACTGGTTATAACAACAGTGCGGACTTCTGGTACGACCGTAACCTGAACGAGGTGCGTGATGAGCTCTATGTCGACCCGATCGCCGACGATAACCCCTTTGGCGACCGCGGGGTAGCCTCGATCAGTGGGATCAGTGGTGATAGTAACGGTGCGTTCGATCTGATGGATCGCTCGCAAGGTGGTGTTGATTATGGCTCGATCGTGAATATCATCATCTCTGGGCGCAACTTCCGCCTGCCCAATGCTCCGTAGAAGGTCAGTACAGGGGCATGGTAGAGGGAGGGCTTTGCCCTCCCTCTACCGCTTCTTGGCCCCTTTCCTGAAATGCCCATGCAGCGTGATCAAGAACAACCCCTGCCCAGCGTTGGTATTCATGTAGTGCCGTAGGCACTTCCTCAAAGATGGTACAATTGGAGGAAGCAACCTCTGCACCAGGAAAGCAGCAGCGCGTCGAGGATGGCCAGGAGGTTAGGCGTGCCACAGTCGGAAGATCTGCAGTCAGGCGTGAAACAGAGCATCGCTGAGGTTGAGTGTGAGCTGCTCAGACGCGAACTCGCTGAAGTTCAGCAGACAGTACGCGGCCTCCGCCGTCAACTCGACAAGGCTCTCGCTGCGGTAAACGAAGCTCAGCGTGCCCATGCCAAGATGGTTGCGACCCTGACCGAGACGATGCGCGAAAATACGAGTCTGACCCATGAGCGTGATCTCTGGCGCCACCGGGCCCAGCGCTTGGAGGCTGGGGTCAGTGCCGAGCCCGATGCTGGTCAGCCGGTGATCGATATCACCGCACTGGCCGGGCAGATCAGTGAAGATGAGGTCAACGCCATTCGCAAGGCCATCGCTCGCCTCCACCATCCCGATGTTGGTGGTAATCCAGAGCGGATGAAGGCTTGGAATGCCGCTCTCGATCGCATTCGAGGCTCGTAACCCCCTCATGCCTCTGGGTAGGCACGTCTACGGGAGGTGTGAAGAGTGTAGCTCTTCACAAAAACCTAACCGAGCTTTGATATTGCCAGACGGTCAGGCTGGCGCAGTCGAAATGGAACGATGCCTGACCCAGCAAACATGAGCGACCAGAAACGCGCCCTGCGTCGTCGGATGCACGTGCAGCGAGATGCACTCAGTGACCGTACGGGGCGCAGCGCAACCATTAAAGGTCTGGTTGAAGCACTGCCAACGTACCAGTCTGCGGCGGCCATCCACTGCTTCCTCAGCATCAAGTCTGAGGTTGAGACGGGGCCACTGATTCAGGCAGCACTGGCGATCGGTAAGGCAGTCGCGGTACCGTTCATCGATCAGCATGGTGCCATGCACCATAGTTGGCTCGATAGCCTGCACCCTGCAGCGCTCACCACTGATGCGCTCGGCGTGCTACAACCCTCCGCTCTACGCCCGGCCACTCCGGGCGATTGGCAGTTGACCCTGGTACCCATGCTGGCCTTCGACCGTGCAGGCTACCGCCTGGGCTACGGGAAGGGCTACTACGACCGACTGCTCACTAGCGTGAGTGGATCAAAGGTGGGGCTCGCCTTTGCATGCCAGGAGGTCGCCATGCTGCCCCATGAGCCCCACGATCACCCCCTCGATCTGATCGTAACCGAGGCTGGTCTGATCATCCCAGAGCGACCTACGGTGCCCAACTGAGCCCTGAGTCGGCGTCGATCGCCTGGCCAGTGGTGAGCTGCCGCGGTGTACCTACGGTGAAGAGCCCTGTCTCATTCCGCTGCAGGTCGATCACCCAGAGGTCGAAGCCCACGCTTCCCGGGTTGATCGCGAGAAACGCGATCTGGGTTCCATCGGGAGAGAAGACCGGCGCACGCGCCGTGCCTATTGCGGTGAGTCGCTGCAACGTGCCACTGCCGTTGGTGGGCAGGGCAAAAATATCGGTACGATCGCCGTCACGGGCCGCAAAGGCGAGCCAGGCACCATTGGGTGCAAAGGCTGGGTCATAGCTCGGCTCAGGTGTGCCGCTCAGTGGTGTCGCGCTGTTCGTGGTGAGGTCGAGCCGGTAGAGGCGCTGCTGACCGTTGGGACCGCTCGTGGCACGGGTAAAAATGAGCGCTGAACCATCGGGGGCGAACGCGCTACGCCCAACCTGGGCACCCGCAGTCGAGTAGAGCGGGAGCGCAAGGGTCGCGCCGAGCGGGAGGAGGGTCAGGCTCAGATTGTAGTCGCTGGGTGGATCGCCAACCGGCGGACCGGCCTGCGCAGCGACGACAATATTCTTGCCGTCAGGGGTCCAGGTGGGGTAGAAGACCCAGCGACTGGCGTAGACGCGGCGCAGGCTGTTGGGCGGTTCAGACGTTCCATACCTGGTGATTTGGCCAACGGGTTGGCCCTGCGCATCGGCGAGGAGGAGATCGCTGAAGCTGTTGGATCGCGCAATGTAGGCAATACGGTCACCAGTAGGTGACCAGGCCGCTTGAAACGCAGAGCCATCACCGAAAAGTGGTGTGGGCTGCGTACCCTGCCACTGCCAGACAACCCCGCTGCTCACGAAGAGTAGTCGTCCGGGTAGCGTCGCCGCAGGGAGTGGCGTGGGTGTGAGTACGACAGTTGTGGGGAGACTCGCCCCGCCCCCACTACAGCCAACGAGAAGGATCAGGAGTAAGATCGACCAGAGCGACCAGCGTAGAAATTGACGCATCAAGGCATGCCCCTTCAAGCGCAGAATTGCTTATGGCAGTGCGGTCAGTGGCAGGGTGAGGAGCACCAGATCGGTGAGGCGTCCATTGACGAGATTGAAGGTTGCCACTGGTGCCCCTGGGCTCTCGGGGCGTGCGGCATCCTTCAGGTAGACGATGTAGCGGCCGTCTACCGCTTCTTGCCGCGATTCGAGCCATGCAGCTTCGGCCTGGGGCAGGCGTACCTGGAAACGTACCTCCCCTCCCGATGGGGGGCAGCGGCTGACTACCGGCAAAGAGGGCGATCGGACGATCGTCATAGGCTGCCGCCCCCTGAGCCTCCAGGCGTAATCCGCTACCACCCCCTGCCCAGGCGCGCACCTCTAGGGTTGTACCGTCAAAACTGCTCGTTGCGACGGCAACCATACCGGGTGTTGTTTGAAGCACCGCTGCGCTGTCGCTGGCACGCAAGAGACGCAAGCGCATGAGCGCAAGTTGATCAGTAGCGCCGACCAGGGTCAGTGGTGCATCGCTCGTCAGACGGAGGCGTAGCGTACTCAGTCCAGCGGGTAGGTCGATCTGGGTCGAGGCAAACTGGATCGGTTGCGGACTCAGGGTGGCTAGGTCGAGCTCTAGGTCAAGGCTCTGGCCAGGATCCGTGGTGAGGGTTAACTCACGCTGACCCACGCGCAGCACGTTCGGCAAGCGTTGCAGCGTGAGTGAGGAGGGGAAGCGTGGGTGAAACTGCCCTGGCACTGCTTCAGCCAGCGGCAGGATCACCAAGAGCTCCGGATCACCACGGTAGAGGGCCAGACCGTGGGCTGACCAGACGAGATCGCTAGGCCTGAAGCCGTAGGTACGTGGATCCTCGGCATCGGAGAGGATGCCCGCGGCAAAGGTTTGGCCGGGGCGTGCTGGGGTGAGTGGCCCGTAGAAGCGCGTACGCCCTGGCCCGTAGAGGAGGTAGCCGCGAGCAGCAAGCCTACGGGTGAGGGCAAGGGTCACGACGCCGGGAATGCGCTCATCAGCAGAGATCCAGATGCTCCCACCGGGGCCGGCAACGCGCTCTATCGCTGTAAGGCGCGGATCGGGCAGGAGGCTCAGGACGGTCGCCGAGCCCACATCGGCGCGCTGGCGTACATCGGGAAGGGCGGTGAGCCCTGCCACCAGCGCATCAGCCTCACCAGGGCCATAGGCGTCATGGTGGATGACCAGGGTATCGATACCGGTTAGGCGTAAGAATGAGACGATCGCTGGCGCGGGCAGATCCTGAGCTCGGCGCAAGAGATCGCTGGTACCGAAGGGGAAGATCGGACTGTAGGAGGCAACCAGGGGGCGCCAGTGCAACCGATTGTACCATTGGCGCATGATGACCTGGTGGAGCTCGGCGCCGCGTGGGACTGCGGGAACCGGTAGTTCGAGGAGGGCCTGGATATCGGCTTGCTCCGGCTGACCAAGCCAGGTATAGACTGGCGGTGCTGCGGTCAGGGCGCTCCCAGCGAGGAGTTGAGCCGGTGGCGCCGCCTGTTCTAGCAGGATCGTGGCGAGCACGAGGGTGCCAACCAGCACCCGCACGCGCCGGCTAGTGCGCATCAGGAGCCAGGCCAGGCTCATGGCCGCCATGAGGGCAAGGGCGAGGGTCACCAGCATACCCCAACGTGAGGGTACCCTGAGACCACCAAATCCCGGTACGTAGGAGTAGAGCAGGGTATAAGGGAGGGGTATGGGGAGTGGTTCAGCGAAGCGTTCAATCCGCACCCCCGTACCGAGTGAGAGGGCAAAGGCGGCAGATCCAGCGAGTGGCCAGAAGAGCCCATCGAGCGTGGACCAGGGTGTCTCACGGCGCAGCATGATCGCACGGAGGGCTGCGATTGCACCAGTGAACGCGAGGAGGGTGATGAGCAGGCCAGGGAAGAGCACCATTTCGCCACTACCGACTACCCGCTCGCCAAGCCGACCGTAGAGGAGATTTTCCTGCGGGACGGTGAGGTAGGCCCACAGGGGCGCCGACCAGTTATCGAGCTCGCGCACTGAACGCACGATGCCAAGAGTGTTATAGACCCGTATGTAGGGAATGACCAGTGGGAGCGCAAGGAGTGCTCCTACGAGGGCTGCTACGGTGAGCAGACCAGCCTGGCGCCACGGGAGGGTACCGCCCCGACGTAGGCGCAGCCAGAGTTGGGTGGCACCCCAGAGCAGGGCGTAGCCACTTAGAAGTAGAGCGGTAAAGAAGGCGTAGTAGAGTGCCGAGACCGCTTGGAGGGCAGCAAAGAGCCCACAGAGGAGGGCGTCCCTGAGCCGGCCACCTCCGGCGTCGATAGGACGCAACAGTCGGCGCAGAAAGAGCAGGGCAAAAAGCATCCAGAAGGTCTGGAGGAGTTGGAAGTGGGGGAAATGGGCGAAGCGGTAGGCACAGAATGCGAACGCGGCACCGGCAATGATTGCCGCCCAGGTGATCGCACCGGCTGCCTCCTGGGCTAATCGGTCGCCCAGCGTATCACGGACCAGCAGGAACACCGCCCAACCACTGAATGCGAAACTGAGCAGCAGCAGGAGATTGTAGCCGAGTATGGGCTCTCCGGAGAGCCAGGTGAGTGGGGCGGTGATCAGCCCCAGGAAGAGATGGTCATGGAAGGCCAGCGTATTGGGGTAGGGGTAGAAGATCGGCGGACTCCAGATCGCGGCGGGATCGGTCAGCAGCGCATGGGC
>CAIWUD010000122.1 GCA_903915775.1 uncultured Chloroflexota bacterium
CGGCTCGCCATCCCTGGCAACCCGAACTGGTCCAGCGCTACTTCCATCCCGATGGTGCAGTAGCTGACTGGTAGAAATGGTACCTGTTCACGTTTGGGGTAAGGCATGCTCCATAGCAGCTTGACGAGCGTGCGGGAGGTGTGGAGAGCGCAGCTCTTCACCGAGCTTGACACGCTTATGGGAGGTGTGGAGGGCGAAGCCCTCCACAAAAAGACTCAACCTAGCCCCGACGCCACCAGAGTGTCAAGTCAACGCAGCCGAAGTTGAACCATATCTTACGTAGAAAGAGGAGTCGATCCATGTACGATCTCTACGCTGACTATCGGTTGTTAGGTACCTTTGATGTGGCCCAGACAGCGCGTCTCGTGGCGCGCTACCACTATATCGAAGCGCAATTGATGCGGATGGCAGCAGGAAAGCTTGCCGATCTCCCAGAGTGGGAGCTAAAGAGTCTTCTTGGGCGGCACCTCTGGCAAGATTCGCTCCACGCTGACCGTTGGCTCGCTCGCTTGATCGATCTCCGCTGGCCCCGCCGGGCGCCGCTGAGTCCGGGTGAGCCGCTGCGCCGCTTGATGGCGCTGCTCGATGATGCGCCTGGCAGTGCCGCCTTTGTGGGTGGGATCTACCGCCAGGTGAAGCCGCGGCTGATTGCCGCCTATACGGCTCACCGCGCCGCGTGCGCGCCACTTGCCGATGAGCCAACATGGGATCTGCTTGGCCGTACGATCGCTGACGAAGAGGAGCAGGTACGTCAGGGGCTTGCCCTCCTCGAGTCGCTCCCTGCTGCAGATCGGGCTGCAGCACGTGACTACGAGTTGCTCGTCGCCGATGCGTGTGAAGCTGTGGGTAGCTTCGCCGACCCGGCCACCGCCGCCGAGCGTGAGGCTGGTGGGTCGTTTGAAGGGCAGCAGATCCGCCCGGCACCGTCGGTGGCCGCCCGTGATGGACGTTTCCGTTTCGGCACCAGTGCTGCCGATCGACCGCCCGTCGACGATCATGAATTGGCCCTCGTGATGGCGCACCGTGACGCCGACAATGAGATGCACGCCGCTGAACTTCTCGGACGGAGCCTCTACGAGCACCCCGAGATGCCCTGGGAGTACCACGTCGATACAGCACGCCAGCTCTGGGACGAGGTGCGCCACGCGCTGATCTATCAGCGCTACCTGGAGCAGCTCGGTGGCAAGCTGGGTGATTTCCCGATCATCCCGGGCAACTACGCCTACCGTATCGCACTCGACTTTGCCCATCGACTCTACGATCTCCACCTGCGCGGTGAGAAGCTCGGGATGCCCGACCTGATCCGTTACCGTGAGTCTGCCCGCGACCGTGGCGATACGCACTACCTCCTGCTCAACGACTTTGTCCATGCCGACGAAGTTCCCCACGTCAAGAATGGGCGCTGGCTGCACTGGTTGCTCAAGGATGACCGGGAGGCCTTTCGGCGCATCGAGCGTGAGACGATGCAGATCCGTGCCGCCTACGAGCGTGAGCATGCCGATGACCCGATTGTGTTCGCCTACACGGGAGTTGTGCCCGCACTACTCAACGAGGAGTGAGCGTCTATGCCGCGCCAACTGCGAGCGGGTGTTGCCCGCGCCGATATCACACCACCTTTCGGGATCGCCCATGCCGGTTGGGGTGCCCAGACGCACCAGCGTGCTGCCGGGATCGATCTGCCCCTCTGGGCAACGGCCCTTGCCCTCTCCGATGGGGTTGAGACGCTGGTACTGGTCGATCTCGACCTGATCTACCTCTGGGATACCGAAGCTCCTGGGGTGATGGCTGCCGTGAGTGCAGCGACTGGACTCCCGGCTTCGCACATTCGCCTTTCCTACACCCATACCCACTCCGGGCCGATCAACGGGGCGACATGGAGCAGTTGGGTCAAGGAGGGGGCCGAGATGGTGCCCGCCTACGACGCCTACCTCGAGCAGCAGATTGTCGGGGTGGCGCGGCAGGCGTTGAGTCAGCTGCGGCCAGCCCGGATCGCGGCGGGCTTTGGCGAGGCGAAGATCAACGTCAATCGGCGCTTCCAGCGCCCTGAGGATGGGGCGGTCATCTGTGGGCGGAACTGGGGTGGACCGGTCGATCAGCAGCTTCAGCTGGTGCGGATCGATGGTGCTGATGGTGCGCCCCTAGCGGCAATCGTCAACTACGCCTGCCACCCGATCACGGTCGGTCCTGACTGCGATCTGGTGACACCCGACTACCCTGGGGTGATGAAGCGGGTCGTGGAGCAGGCAACCGGTGCCACCTGCCTCTTCCTGCAGGGGGCAACGGGTGATATTGGGCCGATCCAGGGCTGTGCACGGGGCGGTTTGGGCGAGTATCGACGTCTTGGGGCCATCCTCGGCCATGAGGCGTCCCGTCTCTGGTGGGAGTTGGAGCCGCAACGGCGGCAGGCACACTACGCGGGTACCCTCGAGTCGGGTTCGCCACTGGCGATCTATGCCGATGAGGCACTGCCTGACCTTGATGCAACCATCCGTGTGGGAACACGGCAACTGGATCTCCCGCTGAAGGCCTTCGCCCCAGCTGCCGAACTGGCCGCCGCCACGTCCACCCATGTCGCACGGCTCGATCAGCTACGGGCTGAGGGTGGTGATCTGGAGGAGATTCGCCGCGAGACGATGCTGGCCAAACGTGCGGCGATGCGTGCCGATCTGGCGCGGCGCAACGAGGGGCATACCCATCGTACGGTGACGCTACAGAC
>CAIWUD010000123.1 GCA_903915775.1 uncultured Chloroflexota bacterium
GTTCGATCCAGCGTTGCTGGAGTTCACGAATGAAGTCATCGGTACTACCCCAGTAGATACTGATGTTCGCCTGGTAGTTAAGCGCCGCTGCGGGGCCAAAGTAGTCTTTAAGGTATTGGCGGGCAGCCTGCGGATGAGGCGCCACCCCTTCCTGCGGGTCGATCTGTACCGCCACGTGGGCATACTGGCTGCGCCGCTGCCCGCCAGAGAGGCGTAGCATGCTCTGGAGCAGGGCACGAAAACTCCAGTCATCGAAGCGAAAGCCCAGGAAGAGCAGAGCCGTGTCGGTGAGGGCACGCTGAACCGCGGGGGGGATCAGTCGGATGTTGGCACGCACGCCGATCAGGTAACGAAAGTAGTCATCTTCGCTGATGACCAAGGATTCGGGCTCGTTGAGATGACCGAGCAGGTGGTAGACCAGAGGGTGATCACGGGTTGGTTGGGTTATCTCGCCTCTGCTCGGATCCACGCGCCTCTCCTCTACATGCCACGGGCAGACTTCTACGTGTGCTTCACGACCGGCACGTCGCAGTGCCTCTGCGAGGAGCGAATCGGGGGTGGCGGTAAGGTAGATCGGCAGCGGGAGTGTCGCGAGCAGTTCGTGGGGCTCATCGGCACAGGTGGCTCGAAGGGTATCCCAAGCCTTGTCGATCAACTCCGTGAGGGGGAGCTCCTCGGGCAACGCTGGGGCTTGGCCATTCATGTGCTTCCGTACCGTCTGACCGAGCTCTCGCTCGACCTCTTCGCGCATAAACGTCACCGATTCCTTCACGGCGAGGTACTGTGCCACCTGGGGCAAGTCATCATGGGTAATCCGTGACAGCGGGAAGTTGTACCGTTCCGCGAGGCGCTGGGCAAGCTCGCGAGATGTGCCGGTGATACGCTCCAGCACGCCCATGCCAAGGATGGGAGTACACTTCCCACGCTCAATCATGCGCAGCAGGGCTGGCCAACGAGAAAAATCCTGGGTGTCAAAGCCGGGTTCGTACCAGATACGTCCGCTGCGCAGGCGCGTGAAGAGTGCCGGTACCCACCAGTCCTGTCGTTCGGCAACCGTCTGTCGTGCAGCGGCAAGAGCGCGGTCGATGCGACCATCACGCTGCAGTTCGCGAAAGAACGCGGGGGCAAAACGCGCATGCGTAGCGAGGGTAATCGGACCCTGCATCGCGATAACGGCGGGTACCCCAGCAGTGGCCAGGCGTGGACCGAGCGCGGCCAGCGCCTCGTGGCGACCATCCCCTGCACTCTGACAGCTTGCCAAGAGGATGAGACGGGGGCGGGTTGGTAGATCGGCCAGGCGTGCGACAAGATCGCTGCCAGGGACACGGGTAACGTTGCCCTGGCCGTCATCGAGGAAGAGCCAGGGCTCACGCTCGTGCAGGATGCCGTGGGCAGTAATAGAGAGGATATCGTAGCCATCGCGAAGCCGTGCGACGATCGTACTCATGCTCGCCTCACCGGGTTCCGCAAGCACGGTAGTGGCGATACCATCCAGCCCATCTTGCACGACCCGCCGCTCAGCCGCCACATCGAGGAGAGCCAAGCCGTAGCGTTCCA
>CAIWUD010000124.1 GCA_903915775.1 uncultured Chloroflexota bacterium
AATCTGAGCCAATCCTTCACCACACTCAAACTCGGCCTGCCGGCTGGGCTGCGTCTGCCCGAAGGCGATATCTTCGCCGCCTGCTGGTGTGTTGAAGAGTGTGTCTACGTCATTCGTTGGTTTCGTTTTTCGGCTACGCCGCGTTGAGACTGGTTCGTAACTGTTCACCGTTGGGGTAAGCCAACGGCAGGGCAACCACGGGGGGTTGCCCTTACGGGGGGGCCACGAGGGTAGACGCCCTCGCTCTGGGAGAGGTGTGAACAGTTACGTCGTTTCGTTACCACAGCTTGGGTTGAGGGAGGGTGAAGCCCTCCACATCTCGCCGAAGCGGGTCACCTTGCATCTGAAAGAAGTTAGGCCATGTTCGACATAACACAACTCCACGGGATCATTCCACCAATCTGCGCCCCCATGACTGATGATGGTGAGATCGACGTTGCATCGGTCCACACCCTTGTCGAGCACCTCCTGAACGGTGGTGTCCATGGCATCTTCGTGCTGGGCTCAACTGGCGAGTTCTCGTCACTCACCGCTCGACAGCGCAAACTGATGCTCGACGAGACGGTCAAAGCCGTGGGGGGGCGTGTGCCAGTGATCGCCGGGATTCTCGACACCTCAACGGCTCGCTGCATCGAGAATGGGCTTGAGGCCCGTGCAGCTGGCGCCGATGCGGTTGTCATCGCAGCACCCTACTACTACCGCATCAGCCAGCATGAGATCATCGACCTGTTTCGGGCGGTGAAGGCAGCTGTTGAGCTCCCCATGCTGGCCTACGATGTGCCGACGACCAATATCAAGCTCGAGTGTGACACCATGGTTCGGCTCGCCGCCGAGGGTACCCTCGTTGGCCTCAAAGATAGTAGTGGCCAGGCCGAGGCCTTCCGGCGCGTCCTGCTGGCGACCCGTGGACTCACCTTCCGCGTCTTCACCGGCTCCGAGCTGATCATCGACTCCTGCTTTCAGATGGGTGCCCATGGGAGTGTGCCTGGCCTGGGGAATGTCTTCCCAGCCGAGTATGTGCAGGTCTACAATCTGTCGCGTGCAGGGGATTGGACCGCCGCCGCAGCGTTGCAGGATCGCCTGCTCGCCTGCTTCTACGAGCTGATCGCCCAGGGCGCGCCGGGCTACTCAATCAGTTCGTCTGCCTTGGGTGGCTTCAAGGCTGGCCTAAAGCTACGCGGTGCCATCCGCACGACGCGGGTGGCTGCGCCGCTGCACAGCTTCGGCCCGGCTGAGGAGCAGCGCGTGGCAGATGTTATGCGTCGGCATGGGTTCCTCGCGTAGGCCTTGTTCCAGATCAGCCTGCGCTACCTTCCCAGGAGTCACCCATGGACGAGCGACCATACGGCCTCCCCTTCTGGATTGATCGCGATCGTCCAGACTATCCACCCCTCGACCGCGACGTGGCAACTGATGTTGCTATTGTCGGTGCCGGCATCGCTGGGCTGAAACTGGCGCGCTGTCTGGCGCGTTACGGCCTCAAGGTGACCATCCTTGAGGCGGGCAAGGTCGGTGATGGGGCGTCGGGGCGCAACCAGGGCTCGATCAACCATGGCCCTGGGATGGATTACAGCGATGCCATTGCGCGCTACGCACGCCCAACCGCACAGTCACTCTGGCAGTTGGGACTCGAGAACCATCGCTTGATCCAAGAGCAGATAGAGGAGTACGCCATCGATTGTGATTACCAGATCGATGGCTACTACTCGTTGGCGCGGAGTGATAGCCCTGATGCCGAGGCGGCCCTGGCTCACTATGCTCAGGACTACGCCTTGCTCAAGGAAGATGGCTTCGCCGTGAGTCTGCTCGACGCAGCTCGTGCGGTTGAAGTTGGGCGTAGTTCACTCTTTCTTGGAGGGCTCTGCTACCTCACTGATGCACAGTTCCATTCTGGCAAGTACATCCTTGGCCTCGCACGGGGCGTAAGTAGCCATCAGCACGTGCAACTCTACGGTCAGAGCCGCGTGCAACAGATCGTGGCGCAGGGTAACTCAGCGCAGGTGATCACCGCCCAAGGGCGCGTCTCGGCACGCTACGTCTTGCTCATGCTCAACGCCTTGGCGCCGCAGTTTGTACCGCAGCTAGAGCCGGGCTTACGCGCCGAGCGTGGCCAAGTGCTCGTAACAGAGCCCCTTGCCGAGCGTCCATGCCGGGGAAGCTTTGGGACAGCTATGGCCTGGTGGCGCGAAATTATCGAACCTGATGGCCGCTATCGGCTGCTGTTTGGCGGTGGGCGTAGGCGTGAGGAGCCAGATAGCCTCTTCCGCCAGTTTGATCGTGATGGTCGTCCCCATCCGAAACTGGAACGTGAAGGGTTTAGCCCATCACCCGCACATCAGCAGCGCCTCGATCGGGAGTTACGCACCATCTTCCCGGCCCTGGCCGGGGTACGGATCACGCATCGCTGGGGAGGGCTGCAATCGTTCACCGCCGACGCGCTCCCGATGATCGGTGAATTTGATCCCGACCGCTCGATCCATGGCATGGCGGGCTTCTCTGGACGTGGTAACTGCTTCTCCGATGTTGGTGCTGCCTATCTGGCGGGGCGTGTGGCTGGGGTGGTGAGTGAGGTTGAGCGTACCTTTGGCCACCTCTTTACGCAACTGCTCACCGTGGGGCGTCCATCAGCGACTTGGGCAGCCTGGGAGACGAGCAATGAGTGAGCCGCGCTTCTATCGCGCCATTCCTGGTACAAACCTCAAGGTTGCACCAATCTGTCTCGGTACGATGACCTTTGGTGCGCCAGTCGAGGCCGCAGAGGCAACTCGTATCATCGATTGGGCCCTCGAGCATGGTCTGAACTTCCTCGATACCGCTAATAGCTACGAAGGCTACGCACGGATCCCAGGCTCCCCTGGCGGTGTGGCGGAGGAGATTATCGGCCAGGCCCTGGGTAAGCGGCGTACACAGGCGGTAGTGGCAACCAAGGTGGGTAACCCAATCGGTCCATCAGCCGACGATCGCGGTCTGGGGCGCACCCATATCATGCGCGCATGCGATGCTAGTCTGCGTCGACTACAGACCGACTGGATCGATCTCTACTACATGCATCGCCCTGACCCAGAGACCCCGCTTGAGCAGTCGATCGCGGCTTTTGCCGAGCTGATCGGCGCGGGGAAAGTTCGCTACTGGGGCCTCTCCAACTTTGATACTGCCCAAACTAGCCAGATCCTAGAGCTGTGCGCCCGCCATGGCTGGCCGCGTCCAGTTGCCCATCAGCCAGCGTATAGCTTGCTGAACCGCTCGATTGAGCGCGACCTGCTGCCCCTCTGCCGCAGTGAACAGATTGGGGTCATCCCCTACCAGGTGTTGCAGGGTGGGCTCTTGACCGGTAAGTATCAACACCCCACCGCGCCCCCTACGGGGACACGTGGCGCTGAGAAGCCGGAGTGGATCCCGCTCCTGAACGATGCAGCAACCCAGCAAAAGCTCCAAGAGTTGACGGAGCAAGCTGCTGCCGAAGGACGCACCCTCCTCAACTATACAATCCATACGACCCTTGCGCTACCCGGCATTGTGAGTCTCATTGTTGGTGTCAAGCGCATTGATCAACTTAAGGAGTTCCTCCAATGAATCCCGCAGCGACCCTCAAGGCCCGCATCCAGGCCGAACAGACCACCATTGGTGTGATGGCAACCGACCATGTCTGGCCCCGCTTAGTCGAGATCTGCAAGCAGGCTGGGCTGGACTACCTGATCGTCGATCGCGAACATGGCCCCCACAGCGATGAGCAGGTTGCTCACGCCTGCCAGATTGGCCGCCTGATTGGCTTTCCTGTGCTGGTGCGCGTGATCTCGTGCGAGTACGATCAGATCCGGCGGGCGATGGATATGGGGCCGTGTGGCTTGATGCTGCCAAGCGTCGATAATGCCGATCAGATGGAGATGGTCCGTGATGCCGTCCTGATGCCACCCCGTGGCCGGCGCCGTCCCGGAGGTTTGGGCAACTACTGGCTCTCCGATTTCCAGTTGAGTAGCTGGCAGCAGGATTTTGAGCAGCATCTGGTTATTTTGCCCCAGATCGAGACCCTCCAGGGGCTGGAGCATGTCAATGCCATTGCCGCACACCCCCTGACGACGGCAATAGCCGTGGGTCCTTACGATCTCTCGGCGGAACTGGGCTGCTGTTGGAACCCAGCTGATGAGCGCCTACAGGAAGCTATCCTCCAGATCCGTGCTGCTGGGCGTGCCGCTGGTAAGAATATGTGGGTGATTGGCGATGGACCGAGTCTGCTCCAGCAGGGCTACAGCCTCCTCTGCGTGGGTGATCCGAGCGCCCTGCTCGCCCAGCGCATGAGTCAGATCGTCGGGGCGTGTGCGCGTTGACGACCCTTGGGCTATTTGGTATAGTGGTACCATGATTAAACCAGTTGCTCCTTTTCGTTGCGGCGTTGTGTAGCGAATTCCCATGGATGGCTGATCTGGACGTTGATGAAGAAAGGTGGTTTGTGTGTCTGAAGCAAGCTCACCCGCTGCCCAGTTCGCTCGTGATGGTTTTGTCTACATTCCACAGTTGCTTAGTCCGGCGGAGATGGATGAACTTAGCGCTAACCTGGAGCGTGTCGTCCGTGAGGTGGTACCCACGCTGAGTAAGGCTGAGGCGATGTTTGAGGACTACAGCGACCCGACCAGCCTGAAGCAGATCGCGCATCTGGATGCCCATGATCCCTACTTTGCCGATCTCATGCGTAACCCACGGATTGTAGCCATCGCTGAGGAGCTCCTCCAGGATAGGGTCGTAGCGCAGAATATTGGCTACTTCCGCAAGCCACCCGGTCGTGGCAAGCCCACCCCAGCACATCAGGATGGCTACTACTTCTGTCTTTTGCCCAATGAAGCCCTCACGATCTGGATCGCCTTCGATGACGTCGACGAGGAGAATGGAGCACTCTACTACGTTGCTGGCTCGCACCTCAAGGGTGTCCAGCCCCATGGTGCCTCCCATGTGCTTGGCTTCTCGCAGGGTCTCACTGGCGACAAAAGTTCGGAGTTGGGGCAAGAGGTGCTCTGTCGGGTACGGCGTGGCGACTGTCTGATCCACCACTCGCTCACTATCCATGCTGCCGGGGGAAACATGAGCAGCCGTGAGCGGCGGGCGATTGGCCTCGTCTTCTACGCTAGCCGTGCCAAGGTCGATCCGGAGCTGAAGCGCCAGTATAAAGAATCACTCAGCCGCCAACAGCAGCAGTTGGGTGTTGCCTGAGATCGTAGGCGTGGTTCGGGTTCGGTCGTGCTGATGCTACCGCTTGGCGTTACCGCAGTTGGGGGTTGCGTGGAGGCTCACACCCTCCACGCCTCTTACGTGCGGATGGGTACGAAACATCTATGGCTATCACCCTTGCTAACCTCGACTTCTCTCCCGCAGTCACACTCTTTGATGCGAATATCAGCGTTGGTACTGGCCGCCTGGAGCTTGGCCATACGGCGGAGCGCCAGGCACTTCTCCACGAGCTCGATCGTCATGGCGTGGGGCGAGCCGTTGTCTACCATCGCCACGCCGATGAGGTGAGCCCTATCCATGGGAACGCCTTGCTCCGGCAGTGGCTGCATCCCGACCAGCGCCTCCTGCCCCTCTGGTCGGCCCTGCCCACCGATGAATCACTGACCCAGATCACCGAGCTCCATCAGGCGGGGTTAGTGCGCGCCGTGCGGCTCTCACCAGCCGCAGGGCTACCCTTTACCCCCTGGATCTTCCACGATCTGCTCAGTTGGCTGACTACCCACGATCTGCCCCTCTGGATCGCCCTGCCCGATCGCGATCCGGCTGCGCTTGTGGCGACACTGCGGAACTACCCCCAACTCCGCGTCCTCCTCACCGAGGTTCACTACAGCCACGCCCTGATCGTCGAGCGCATGCTCGCCGCCCTACCGGGGCTGCACCTCGAACTGAGTCGTTTTGAGCCTCTCGATGGGGTTCGTCGCCTGATCGCACGTTTTGGTGTTGAGCGTCTTATCTATGGATCGGCCTACCCGCGCTACGCCCTCGGGCCGATCGCCTACTACTTGCACCACTGTGATCTCGATCGTGCCCAGTTAACGCAGATCTGCTCCGGTAATCTGGAGCGCCTCTATGAAGGGGTTGCCTCATGAAGGTGCAGGTCATCGATTTCCATGGCCATGTTGGCCGTTGGGATGCTTATGCCATGATCGACGATCAGGCACGGATGTTGGCCGCGATGGATCTGGTTGGCATCGATCGTTCGGTCGTCTTCAATATCTTTCACGCTGATG
>CAIWUD010000125.1 GCA_903915775.1 uncultured Chloroflexota bacterium
CCGCCCCACCATACCCGAAGCACGCTTCGCCGTCAGCGCCGGGCGTAGCCTGGCAGAAGCCACCCCCGTGGCCGAGCCAACCCCCTCCGCCACCGACAACTGGCTCAACGCCCTGCCGGATACTGGCGTCCGCGCGCTCTTCACCCATCTCGCCACACACGGCAGCATCAGCGAAAGTGAGGCTACCGCCATGTTGGGCAGCCAGCGGGCGCTACGCCGCTTCTCACTACACTTTGAAGAGTACGCCAAGTACGCCCCTTTTACCATTCGCATCGATGTGATCGGCGGTGTCAAGCGCTACGTACGTGAAGGAACAGCTGTTCAACCGTAGGGCGTCCACCTGACGGGAGGCGTAGGGGGCGTAGCCCGTCACAAAAAAAAAACCAACCTAACCTTGGGAACGCTAGCGAGCAGACCCACGAAAGAATCAACCTATGAACACCCTCACTCACCGTGATACAGAGCATATCTTTGAGTCACTGCGCAAAGGATTAGTGCCCGAACGGGGCATTAACGCTTTTGCCGTTGGCATCGAGAAACAGCGCGACGAACTACACCGCCAACTCGATCTCGCCGCACAGCGTGAAGGTACGATCAAGTTCCTACGCGGCGGCTACGGCTGCGGTAAAACGTTCGCCGCCCGCCTCGCCATGCTCGACGCTCAGAGCCGTGGCTTCGCCACCAGCTTTGTCGTCGTATCAGACAACGACCTGCACTTCCATCGCTTTGACGATGTCTACCGTAAGGTGATGACCGAACTGGGGAGTGCCTCCTGTCCTCGTGGTGCCCTAGGCGACATCCTCGACCGCTGGATTGGCTGTATCGAAGATAGCCTCATCGCCACTGGTGCGGATGAAGCAGAGCCCCATTTCGACAGCCTCGTCAAGCAACGGCTCGACGAGGAGTTGGTATCGCTCACTGGCGGTCAAGCTCCCCAAGACTTCATCCGCGTGATCCAGACCATCTTCGATCTCAAGCAGCAGGGCGACGTCAGTGAAGCGGGTGCACTCATCTCGTGGCTGTGCGGTAGCGGCAACGTGGCAGCGTCGGCAAAGAAGGCCGCCAACATCAAGGGCGACATCGGCAGCCGTGATGCTCTCGATTACCTCCGCGGCGTGCTCGAGATCGTCAAAGCCGCAGGCTACAAAGGGCTCCTCATCGTCATCGACGAGGCCGAGACCATCCTGCGCATGCGCTCCGACTCGCGTCACAAATCGCTCAACGGTATCCGGCAGATCGCCGACGCTGCCGGCTCCTACCCAGGGCTCCTCTGGCTCTTCACTGGTACCCCTGAATTCTTCGACAGTCGTCACGGCGTGGCTGGGCTCGCTCCGCTCCACGAGCGCATCCGCTTCCTCAAACAGGGGCGCTTCGCCAGCCTGCGCCAGGCCCAACTCGAACTCACCCCCTTCGACGGCGAGCGGCTCCGCGCTGTGGCCGTGGCCCTACGCGAACTCTACCCCACCACGAACCGTGGCCGCCTTGATCAGCAGATCAGTAGCGAGTTCATCGAGCGCCTCGTGGGCGAGGTCACTGCTGGTTTCCGAGGCGACGTTGGCATCGTACCCCGCCAGTTCCTGCGTGAGTTCATTACCCAGATGGATCTGGTAGACGAACACCCCGACTATAATCCCATGAACGAGTACGGGTTCCATCCCCATGAACTCACCCCCGAAGAGCAGCAACTCCTCAGCGGCGTGCCACCAGTAGCGCTGGATGAACGCAGCACCGACGTCATTCCCAGCGAGGATGTATGGTAAGCGTCTTTGCGCAGTTTTCGCCCCGTCTCCAGCAGGCCATCGTCGCCCGCCTGGGCTGGTCTAGCCTACGCCCGGTGCAGGAAGAGGCCGCTGCGCTCTTGCTGCAAGGCCACAACGCCGTCATCCTGGCGCCCACCGCTGGCGGCAAGACCGAGGCGGCAATGTTTCCCCTCCTCTCACAGATGGTAGACAGTCAGCCGGAGGGTGTGGGCACGCTCTACGTAGCGCCGATCCGCGCCCTCCTCAATAACCAGGAAGATCGTCTGGGTCTCTACACCGAAATGGTAGGGTTGAGACGCTTCGTTTGGCATGGCGATACCCCCGACACTGCCCGCCGTCGCTTCCTCAAAGAGCCGACCGAGTTACTGATGACCACCCCCGAATCGCTCGAAGTGATGCTCATCTCACCGCGTCTGGATAGCTACACCCTCTTCCGCAACCTACGCGCAATTGTCATCGACGAGATCCACGCCCTAGCCGGAAGTGATCGCGGCGCACACCTCATGAGCGTCATCGAACGCCTGGTACGCATCTCCAGACATGACGTCCAGCGTATCGGTCTCAGCGCCACCGTGGGCAACCCCGACGCCATCCTAGGCTGGCTACAAGGCACCTCACAGCGGGCTGGGTCGGTGGTCAACCCCCCGTCGCCGCCTGCCCGCCGTCGTCTGCTCGTCGTTCACCGTCCCGACCTCCAGCAGCTGGCGCTCGCCGCAGCCCACGTAGCCAAAGCCCACAAGAGCCTCTTCTTCTGCCAGTCCCGCGCTACCACCGAGGCTGTGGCCGAGCAGATGCGCCGCGCCGAAACGACCGTCTTCGTACACCACAGCGCCGTTTCTCGCGAAGAGCGGGCGCTGGCCGAAGCGCGCTTCGCCCATGGCTCTGACGCCTGCATCGTCTGTACCTCTACGCTGGAACTGGGCATCGACGTGGGTGATCTCGACCTCGTGCTCCAGGCCGAGGCACCAGCCACGGTCAGCTCTTTTCTGCAACGTATGGGGCGCACCGGTCGCCGCAGCGGACAGGTAGCCAACACCACCTTCTTCTGCAGCACGGGCGAGAGCGTCCTCCAGGCGATCGCCCTGATCGAACTAGCCAAGCGCCGCTGGGTCGAATCGGTACCGATCGACGGACGCTGCTGGCCGGTACTCATCCACCAAATCCTCGCCCTCTCTCTCGCCACCGATGGTGTCACCGCCGACGATGCCTGGCTTCAGCTTAGCTGCGTCCCCGACTTCTGCGCTATCCGTCGCGACGAGTTTGACCGCCTCCTCGACTGGATGCTCCAAGATGAATCGCTGCGTCTCGCATCGGGGCAGCTCCTCCTGGGGCCGAAAGCTGAACGCAGGTTTGGGCGGCGTAACTTCATGGAGCTGTACGCCACCTTCTCCAGCCCTGCCACCTACACGGTGCAGACCAGCGCAGGCCAACCCCTCGGCACCCTCAACCAAGACTTTGTCGACCGGCTTGTCGACGACGTCAGCTGCTTCCTCCTCGGTGGGCGTCCCTGGGCCGTTCTGCGCGTGCAGCATGACGATCGCCGCATCCTCGTCACCCCTGCCCCACGTGGCCGCGAACCCACCTGGGGGGGCTTCCTGCCGCAATTCCTCTCCAGAGCGGTCTGTCAGCAGATCCTCCACCTCCTCACCTCCGATGAGACGTATGGCTACCTGGAACGTAGAGCGGAAGCACTCCTTGCAGGAGAACGCGAGCGGATGCGATTGTTTCTACGTCCCCAGGTTGGAGGCATCGTCGCCGGCCCCGACGAGATCTGCTGGTGGACATTCGCCGGTGGACGCATCAACGCCACCCTACGCCACGCTCTGAAGCTCCTCAACGACGACTGGAAGGTCATCCCCGACAACTACGCCGTGCGAATCTACGCTGAACAGCTCACCCTCGACAGCTTCCAGCACGCCATCACCCCCATGCGCAACCCCAGCTTCTGGTCCGACGAGTTACGCTGGTCAGGCGTCATTGCTAGCCTACCCAACTACCGCCTGAGCAAGTTTCAACCGCTCATGCCGCCCTGGGTGGAGCGCGAGGTCGTTGCCGGGCAGCTACTGGATCTCGCGGGAGCACGGGATTGGGTTCTTGCGTGAACCTACCCTCG
>CAIWUD010000126.1 GCA_903915775.1 uncultured Chloroflexota bacterium
CCCCGTGGTTGCCCTGTTCACCCTTCTCTCTGCGCGAGGGCATCTTGCCCTCGTAGCGCCCCCCGTACGGGCAACCCCCCGTGGTTGCCCCGCCGTTAGCTTACCCCGATTGTGAACAGCTCTAACGTGCCCAAAACTCGCGCAGAACGTGGGCGGCCATCTTCGGCTGGCGGGTGCGGGTGAACACCCCCTTCATATTCAGGCCACCGACGCGCATGATGCTCTGCACCGCCGCAAAGTCTGCGAAGTTCCAGACCTGCATCCCGGCCACGTAATCGCGGGCCGCCGCCGTCTCCAGGTAGATTCTGATGAACTCAGCCTGGTACTCTTCGGTCCACATCACGTTGGGATGGCCATGCATCCCCGCCATGGTATCAGCACCAAACTCCGTCACGATGACCGGTCGCTGCCAGGTCGCCCAGACCTGGTCTAGTTCGCGCTCCAGTGCGGATCGCGCCTCATCGAGCTGACCACCCATCACGTACCAGCCCCAGTAGCGGTTCATGCAGATCACATCACACCCCTCCATCCAGCTCTGTGGGCCGCCCATCACCGTCACCAAGGTCACCAGCCGGCTCTGGTCGAGCTCACGTGTACGGGCCAGGAGCGTGTCGAGAAACTGCTTACCGCGCACCACCGTCGGGTCGTCGGCGGATGCGCCACTGAGGTTCGAGAGGTTCAGACTGCTCGGCATCGGCTCATTGGCCACACACCACATCACCACGCTGGGGTGATTCTTATCGCGAGCCACCAGCTCGTCGATCTGCTGGAGGCAGACCCGTAGCCGCTCGGCTATATGCTCCTCACTCTCGAACTGCAGGCTCACCGCTGGGATCTCATCGATGATCAGGAAGCCCTCACGGTCGGCTAGCTGCATCTCCTCCTCACTGTAGGGGTAGTGGGAGGTGCGGTAGGAGTTGGCCCCCGTCCAGCGCATCAACTGGTAGTCCTTCACCATCAGGGGGAGGTTGAGACCCTTACCGCTAGCGATAAAGTCTTCGTGGCGACCGAAGCCGTTGAGTTGCACCGGTTTGCCGTTGAGTAGGATCTGCTTGCCCTGAACCGCAATGGTGCGAATACCGATCTTGAGCGTGTAGCGATCACTCTCTGTCTCAACCG
The DNA here is from genome assembly GCA_903915775.1 of uncultured Chloroflexota bacterium. Classification (GTDB taxonomy): domain Bacteria; phylum Chloroflexota; class Chloroflexia; order Chloroflexales; family Chloroflexaceae; genus Viridilinea. The sequence goes on from CAIWUD010000126.1 coordinate 1,120, forward strand.
TCAGATCGTAGAGGTAGGGATCACGGTCCGACCAGAGGCGTGCCGCAGGAACCCGTACGCTGACACTGGCCACGCCGTCGGTGAAGGAGAGATCTGTTGTGAGCCGCGTCTCGCCACCGCTGAGCGTCAGGAGCCCAGTTGTTGACACGGGCTGGTTCAGCTTGGCCGTCACCTGTACGATACCATCCACTCCATCAAGCTCAGTCACGACCGTCACATCCTCGACGAAGCTCTGGGGCAGACTGTAGAGGATAACCGGGCGATGAATGCCGGCAAAGGGGAAGAAGTCGTAGGTGGTGCGGGGGTAGCTGGCGAAGGGCCCGAGAGCAGTGTTCATGTTGCCCGCTGGTACCCGAGTGGGCTTCAGCTCATTCTCGACGCTGATGGCGATCGTATTCTCACTGTCCCAACGCAACAGTTCGGTCACCTCGAAGGCAAAGGGGAGGTGCCCACCCTCGTGGGAGCCGACACGCTCGCCATTGACGTAGACCGTAGCCTGGTAGCAGGCCGAGCCAACACGTAGGAAGATCCGCTGGCCCCGCCAACTCGCCGGGACGAACGTGTGGCGCACATACCAGGCCAGACCAAGGTAGTTGAACAGATCTTCATACTGCTCGTTCCAACTCCCCGGAACCGCGATCGGTCGTGCTGCGCTCAGACCATTGAACCAACCATGCTCCTCGCCCACACCCTGGGGATCGGTCTGAAAGTCCCAGATGCCCGATAGGTCGAGCCGATTGCGGATAGCGTTCTGGATGGGGTACAACATCTGATCTTCCTTATGTATAGCTGGGGTGGCTGCGCGTTCGAGGCGAGCCACCCGTAACGGTTGTAGGTTCGGCTGCGCCGATAGTGCCACTGAGCGTTACCTTTGTGAAGGGCTGTGCCCGGTCGCTTACGCTCCCTGCGCCTGCTGCCGCGCCACATCACGGGCGTAGAAGCGGTAGAAGAGGAACCAGTAGGCGGCATTGACCAGGTAGGGCACAGTGACCATCCAGAACATCACATTCTGCAGACCGTAGGTTTTGGCCAGGAAGCCCAGGGCCAGCGACATCAGGGCGGCGATGAGGCCCTGAATGAAGGAGAAGAGGAGCGCAAAGGCCGTCGCCGAGAGCTCCTTGGGCACGATGGCCGATACCATCGGGAGAACACAGCCCGAGAAGCCAATCGAGCCAATCAGACCGAAGAGGAAGAGCACTACGTAGAGCGCCACCCCGCGGCCCCAGTCGATCTGTAGTGCCAGGTAGGACATCGCGGCAAAGGCGAGGAGGTAGCCCTGCATCAGCATCACCCGACCGTTGGGGCCAAAACGCTTGTCGAAGTAGTCGCCCAGGAAGCCACCGAAGAAGGAACTGACCGCGAACCCAGCCATGAAGACCGTGTAGAGGATTGCCGCCTCAGCCGTCTTCCAGCCGCGAACATCGACGAAGTAGGTCACGAAAAAGGCGAAGAGGACGAGGCTGGTAACCAGTGGCAGCATGCCGGCCAGGAGGAGGAACGAGGGGGTCTTGAAGAGTGTCGCCACATCGCGGAGACGGAACTGCTTGAGCTCCTCAGCCTCACTGAGCGTACGCTTCTCAGGCTCTGTGACGAAGAGCAGGATCAGGATGCCGCTGAGCAGTGAGATCCCGCCCATAATGAACATGCCGTAGCGCCAGCCATTCTCGATATTGGCGAGCTGTCCAATCAACGGGGTGAGCACGAGACCGCCGGCGGTGCCGATCGAGCGAATAGCGCCGTACGCCTTACCACGCTCATTCTCATCAAACAGGTCGGCCAGTAAACCGTTCGAGATGGGCTCACCTGCTACGGTGCCGATCACCCCAATCGCGTAGAGGATGAGCAACTGGTTGAAGTCCTGGGCAAAGCCCGCCGCCGCCGTCCAGAGGCCCCAAAGGCCGGTAACGACGAAGAGGATGCGCTTGCGCCCAAACCGGTCGGCGACCATCGACCAGAGGGGACCGAAGAGCATGCGGGCAAAGCGGCTGATACTGGTGAGAATACCAAGGGCGTCGATGCCCAGGCTGAGGGCTTGGCGAATGACCGGGAAGAGGGTGTTGACCAGGCCGCTCTCGGTATTGTCACTCACAAAGGCGACGGCCATCGCCGTGAGTGATCGCCAGCGTCCTTTCCGACTGTAGGTATGCGTGGTACGAACCGCTGATCCGGTGGCAATGGTGGCCTCGCTACTCATCGTGCTCCTCCTGGGCTGCTGCCCTACGCTTTGTTCTACCATTGGTCTCGCTCGTTCCCTGTGTGGCTCTATCAAACCACGGAGCAAGCCTCCCGTGGTATCACTTCGATGGTGGAAGTGATACAAATTGTGGTACATTCCCAGGTATCTGTTCACGTTTCTCCTGGCGGGAAACAGGGCTGGGTTGGTTTTTTTGTGGAGGGCAGCGCCCTCCACGCCTCCCGCACGCTCGTCACGCAACCCTGGGATCACCGAGCGCTAGCTCGGTCTCCTTAGGAACGGGCCACCCTGATCTACACCATCCGTACCCCAAACGTGAACAGCTTCATTCCCAGCTAGTGGTGCGCCGATGAACAGTGGTACAATGACAAGAGGTGGCCTCCCATCATGCCTACTGTGCAAGGGAGCACAACGGTGGAGCGTGACGCCTCATTTGGGGCCTGGCTAACGCAGCAGCGCCAGCGCCTGCACATCCAGCGTACTGAGTTGGCCGCCCGTGTTGGTTGCGCCGTCGTGACCCTGCGCAAGATCGAGGCCGACGAGCGGCGTCCTTCACGCCAGGTCGCTGAACTGCTCGCCGAGCATCTCGATATTCCCCCCCATACGCGTGACCTCTTCGTCCGCGTTGCTCGCGGTGAGTTGCGGGTTGAGCTCCTCGATACAGCCCCGCCCCAACCAGTTGCACCAACGACCTTTCCACGCCCCGTGACCGCCCTCGCCGGGCGTGAGCGTGAGCTGCTCCTGGTGCGTGAAATGCTCTCGCGCCTCGAAGTGCGCCTCATCACTCTCCTTGGGCCACCCGGGGTTGGTAAGTCGCGCCTTGCCCTCGAAATCGCCTCCGAGCTTGTTGGTAGCTTCGCCGATGGGATGGTCTACGTGGATCTGGCCTCCCTCAGTGACGCGCATCTCCTCCTCCCCACCCTCGCCCAGGCCCTCGGTGTGGCTGCCACCGACCGACCGACCCTCACAGCTCACCTGGGGCGCTACCTACACGGACGACAACTGCTGCTCATCCTCGACAATCTTGAACACCTCTTGCCCGCAGCAGCACAGTTAGGTCAGATCTTGGCCGTTGCACCTCGGCTGAAGCTGCTGGTGACGAGCCGGGTCGCCCTGGAGCTCATGGGTGAGCACCGTTTTACCGTACTGCCCTTGCTCACACCGCCCACGGTCCCTGGACGGAACAGGCCCCTCACGGCGGCCGAGTTGCAGGCCCGCTACCCCGTCGTGGATCTGTTCGTCCAGCGCGCACGCGCCGTTAGCCCCGGATTTACCCTCACTGATACAACTGCACCGACCGTTGCCGAGATCTGCCGTCGCCTGGATGGGCTACCCCTCGCGATCGAGCTCGCCGCAGCACGAGTCGCCCTCTTCAGCCCAGCTGAGTTACTGCTGCAACTGGAGAATCGCTTCGCCGTACTTACCAGCCGCGCACGCGACCTACCCGAGCGCCATATCTCGCTCCGCCAGGCCATCGGCTGGAGCTACAGCCTGCTCACCCCTGTCGAACAGCAGTTGTTACGCCGCTTGAGCGTGTTTGTTGGTGCTTGCTCACTGGAGGCAGCAGCAACCGTGTGTGGCACAGGATCCACCGATCCACAGGTCTTCGAGGGCATCTCAGCCCTCATGACGAGTAGCCTGCTCCAGCGTCGTGAGAGTGACGACGGGCGCACACGCTTCGCCATGCTAGAGACGGTCTACGCCTACGCACGCGAACGGCTAGAGGCAAGTGGTGAGTTGGCGTTGCTGCGTCAGCGCCACGCCGACTACTACCTGGCCCTCGCTGAGGCCGCAGGACGGGTGTGGGATCGCCCTGAAGAGTGGCTGCTGATGCGTCGCTTGGTGGCGGGGCGTGACAACCTGCGCGCCGCGCTACGCTGGGCGGCTGAACGCAATGATGCGGCGTTCGCCCTACGCCTCCATGCGGGGGCGTTCACCTTCTGGACTACCTGCTCAGATCTGAGTGAGGCTCATGATTCCCTCACAGCCGCCCTATCACTCCCCCTAGTAGATGCATCGCCAGAGCTGCTGGCCGCAGAGGCGAAGGCGCTGAACCTGGCGGGCTACGTTGCTGCCGAACTCGGTGCGTTTGATCGAGCAGAAGCCTACTTCAGGCGTGGCCTGGTGCGCCATCGTGAGCTTGGTGACGAGCGCATGACAACCTGGAACATCCGCGGCTTGGCCTTTGTGGCAATGCTGCGGGGCAATATCGCCGAGGCAGAACAGGGCTATACCACGAGCCTCACGAGCTGCCTGGCTAGCGGCGATACCTGGGGCTTGGCATGGTCACGCTACAGCCTGGCCTTTCTGCGGCTGGCCGAGGGCAACCTTTCCCTGGCTCGTACAGCTCTGGAGGAGACCCTGGCTGAGCTACGCCGACAGCAGATGACCTTCGCCATCTTCCGGACACTGTTGGCCCTCGGCTATACCCGTTTCGAGCAGGGTGATACCAGCGGGGCTGAAGAGCTGTTCCGCGAAGGGTTAACGATGAGCCGCGAGATGCCGATACAATCCCTCGTCACGATCGGCCTGGAGGGAATGGGTCTGGTGGCGGCGGCAAGGGGCCAACCCCAGCGGGCAACCCGCCTATGGGGTGCCACAGAGGCACTCCGCGAAGCGACGGGTGAGCAGCGCTGGGCAGTCTTTCAGGCCGCCTACACGCGCATGCTGGCAGTGAGCCGGGAGCAACTATCGCCGTCGGAGTGGCACGCAGCCTGGGCGGTGGGCCGCGAACTGACAGGGGCTGCAGCTATCGCCGAGATCCTGGAGACCACTGGCGACACGTTGAACGTGTAGGCGGGGTACCTGAGTGGTTGCCCCACCCCGGCCCTGCCCTAAAGCTGTGGGGGCAACCCCCCGTGGTTGCCCCACCCCGGCCCTGCCCTAAAGCTGTGGGGGCAACCCCCCGTGGTTGCCCTACCCCGGCCCTACCCTAAAGCTGTGGGGGCAACCCCCCGTGGTTGCCCTACCGCTAGCTGCACCACGCGCTACTTGTGCTCCATACGCGCAAGCACCGAATGGAGCTTCACACCCTGGTTCCGCAACAGCTCATACCCAGAATGCCCAAAGGTGAGGATACACGCAGCCTCACTCACCTCAACATCGACCTGTGCGAGCGCCTTCTGAGCGGTCACCATCATGGTAGCGTGGCGCACTACATCATCAACGAGGAGCGCACGGCCCCCTCGGCGGGTGAGCCCTTCGACTTGCGCATAGGTTCCGTAGCTCTTCGCACTTGGGCGAACGACGAGCATGGGTTTATCAAGGGCAGCGGCGAGATGGGTTGCGAGGGGCACCCCTCCTAGGGCAATCCCCGCCACAGCGTCAAAGGGCTCAGTGAGCTGATCGGCGATGGCCATCGCAATCGCCCGAGTCAATGTTGCATCAGCGTAGAGGCGAAAAACATCGAAGTAGGTATCAAACTTCGAGCCATCGGGGCGAACATAGCTGCCCTTGACCATCGCGGTCTCGAGGATCTGTTGCCTGAGCGCTCCGCTATCCATCGGGTGTTTCATGCTAGATCTGTTTCAGCTAAGATGGGACTTGCTTTGCCACAACATGGTCAACGCAGTGTATCATGAACTCATCGTACGAAAAGGAGCAAGCTGCCCATGAGTGAGATGCAACGCGAATCCCCCTACCCGATGGTCTCTGTCGAGGAAGCCCTACAGATAGTCATGGCCCACGTATCACCCCTGGGTGTGGAGGAGGTTGACGCCTTCACTGCCGACGGGCGCCTGTTGGCTCAGCCTATCGCTGCCCCTTTTGCCATTCCCGATCTGCCAAAGGCCGCCATGGATGGGTATGCGCTCCGTGCTGCTGATGGGATGCAGCCGCGCCGTGTGGTCGGCGAACTCGCTGCCGGTAGCGCACCCTCTCTGAGCCTTCAACCAGGAGAGGCCGTGCGGATCATGACCGGTTCGCCCATGCCGCTCGGTGCCGACACCATGCTCCCCGTTGAGTTGACCATGGAGCAGGACGGGTATGTGACGCTCCAGCAGATGCCACGCACTGACGACTACCTCCACACCGTTGGTCAGGATGTGACCGCTGGTGCAGCAGTCCTTGCGGTTGGTACGCGCCTCGGTATCGCCGAGATCGGTCTGTTAGCCACTTTTGGCATCACCCGCGTAGCCGTCTACCGGCGCCCTCGCGTCGCGGTTCTGGCTACCGGCGATGAGGTCTACGAACCTGGGGTCCCTCGCCCAGTTGGGGCTGTCTACGACTCCAATCGCTATGCCCTGTTGGCCGCCGCTCGTGAGGCTGGGTGCGAGACGGTTGCCCTTGGCATTGCGCGTGACACCCTGGAGGTGCAGCGTGAGGCAATTCTGCGCGGGCTCGATCAGGCCGATCTCCTCCTTACCAGCGGTGGAGTGAGCATGGGCACCCGTGATCTGATGAAGCCGCTCCTCGCTGAACTGGGCAAGGTATACTTCGGACGGGTCGCGTTCAAGCCGGGGAAACCCACAACCTTCGCCACGGTCGGGGGCAAACTCGTGTTTGGGCTACCCGGCTACCCGGTTTCGTCGCTCGTCTCGTTCGAGGTCTTCGTACGGCCTGCCCTCCGCGCACTGCAGGGCGATACCGATCCGTGGCGCCCCCGGGCGCGGGTGAGCCTCACCAGCCCGCTCAAACCCTCGGCGGATCGGCCCGAATACCAGCGCGTGATCGTCCATGTTCAGGATGGGCGACTCTTCGCCACCACAACTGGTGGCCAGGGGAGTTCACGCCTCCTCTCGCTCCTCGGTGCCAATGCGCTCATCTTTGTCCCGCCCGGTCGTCAGCCCTACCCCGCCGGTACCGAGCTTGAAGCGATGCTCACCGGGCCACTACGCTCAGTCTGATGGACAGAGTTAGTAGCTCCACCCCCACCCCACCCCTCCCCGCTGGGGGAGGGAGAGGCCGGAATCCTCCCCCCAGCGGGGGGAGGTTGGGAGGGGAGCATCTGTGCCAACCATACAAAACAGTACACCCTACACCCTATGAGTATGCAAACTCTGACCGTTACCACCTCCACTACAACCTACCCCGTGATTGTTGCCGAAGGCGCCCTCACCGAACTAGCCGGGCAGCTGGCTGCGCTCGGCCTGCGTGGACGCCCCTGGCTGATCACGGACACGAATGTCATGCCACTCCATGGATCCGCGCTCCTCGCAGCGCTACGCACGGCGGGCTACGATGCCCAAGCCATCGCCGTGCCCGCTGGCGAAGCCAGTAAGAGTATAGAGGTGCTAGGACAGCTCTACGACTGGCTCATCGCCGGTGGCGTCGAGCGACGGGACGTTATTCTCGCCCTGGGCGGCGGGGTGATCGGTGATCTGGCCGGCTTTGCCGCAGCCAGTGTGCTCCGGGGCATCGCCGTGGTGCAGCTACCAACAACGTTGCTAGCGATGGTCGATGCTGCCGTCGGGGGCAAGACCGGGATCAACCATCCCCTGGGCAAAAATCTGATCGGAGCCTTCCACCAACCTCGTCTGGTGCTGGCCGATACAGCCACCCTCACCACCCTTCCGCCCCGTGAGTTACGGGCGGGCTGGGCTGAGGTCATTAAGCATGGCGTGATTCTTGATGTAGGGCTCTTCACGGAGCTCGAGCAGTTTGCGACAGCCGTGCAGGGCAGCGGTGATCAGCTCGCCATCGATGCCCGCATGACTGCCATCATCAGACGGGCTGTCGCCGTGAAGGTAGGTGTGGTCAGCCGCGACGAGCGCGAGCAGGGCGAACGCATCATCCTCAACTACGGCCACACGATTGCCCACGCCGTCGAGACCCTAAGCGGCTACGGCCATATTCTCCACGGTGAGGCGGTGGCGATCGGGATGCACGCCGAGGCGCGTATCGCTCTGGCCCTCGGTCTCTGCGACGAGGCCCTGGTTGAACGCCAGCATGCGCTCCTCTGTGCGTACGGGCTAGATCCCACGCTACCGCCGAATCTCGATCCCGCTGCCCTCGTCGCAGCTACCCTGCGCGATAAGAAGGTCGAGGCGCGGAAGGTGCGCTGGGTACTGCCGACAGCGATTGGGAGCGTGGTCGTGCGTGACGATGTTCCAGAGGCGATGGTGGGGTGGTAGGTAGCCGCAGCGCGAGCAGCTACCATACCCAACGACGAAGCGTTACGCCTTCAGGAGGGCAAGAATCTGCTCAACCAGGGCGCGGTCGAGCGGATCGAGATCCTGTACCAGCAGATCACGGTTCCGCTCACCACTCCAGATCCGCTCAACGGATCGGCGCAGATGCCAACCTTTGCGTTCAAGATCCTCCAGGGTCGCCTCGATCTCAGCCCGATCGGTTTCATCACCACGGGCTACGGCCGCAATCCCCTCAAGGAGCGGTGTAAACTGGCGCACCGCTTCCGTTGCTTCGTCATTCCCACCAGCAGTTTGAATGACGCCAGCCGCCACCAGGCGTTCGACCAGCAGCTCGCGCTCGGCGAGAGGTAACGCGTCGAGGGCGAACTGGAGCCCAGATAGGTCACTCCGCTCCAGAGCCCCACGCACTGCGGGCGGCATGCTCTGCAAGAGCTCACTGCTCAGCCCGGCATGGGCATCTTCAGCAGCAAAACGGTGGCGCTCGGCGAACTCCGTCAAGCCGATCTCGCTAAAGATCGTTGCCGCCTGCTCCAGGTAGGGTCGAGCGAGATCGGGGCGGCCCCGACGACGGAGGGCCCAGCCGTAGTTGCCGGTCTGGGCCGCTGCCGCGTAGTAGTCGCCAATCTTCCAGTAGAGTTGTACCGCCTGATTTAAGAGCCTTGTTGCCGTTGGGAGATCACCCTCCTCCAACAGGGCACGGCCACGGTTGATCAGGGCGTCGGCCTCAGCTTTATCGTCCGGTTGCATCCTTGGTGTCAGACCTCCGCGCAGCTGTCAATCAGTAAGTGTTCACACTTCTCCCTGGCGGAACCGAGGTTGGGTTAGGCTTTTTTGCGGAGAGCTACGCCCTCCACACCTCCCGTATGAGTGAACAGGTTCACGCCCATTTGTCTTTTTTCACCCCCCCATCCTATCACACTGTTGCGGATGGGCGGCGCCGACGTAGCGGTGCGCGGAGCGCCAGTCTATTCAGATGCATGCCCAACTGCTCAAGGCTGATCAGGTTGTGGACGGGGAGAAAATCATCGATATAGGGCAGGGCCGCCTGCATACCAAGGGTCAGCGGCTCATA
>CAIWUD010000127.1 GCA_903915775.1 uncultured Chloroflexota bacterium
CGAGCGTATGCTCACCGTGAGCGCGACCTGTCAGCAGCACGAGCGGCCCCTCTTCCCCTACCTGATTGCGGCCGTTACCGCGTATTGGGCGAATCAGCCTGCCCCCAAACTGCTCCCTTCCGGGGGGGCCTGAACGGATACGTCAATGCTTACGCATACAGACGGCTATCTATGTGCCTGCATGATCGCACCTAATCTCAGCTGCGGCTAGTTCGCCAACTCCTTCAGCGATTATCTCAGCCCACAGTTAGCGGCGGTACTATGGCGTTGACTGCCTCAGTGATCACCTGCTCCCAGCGTTGGATAGAGGTTGTGTAGACCTTCAAATGTGCTGCCTTGTAGCGCACGAAGGTATGACTCTCGCGCAGGGCATTGATCTGAGCACGGAGCCGCTCTGCACGGGCAACGTGGGTCACCGCAGTCCGAGATTCCGTTACGTCGTGGCTAATCTGGCGCAGATTCGCTACCAAGCGCTGCTCAGCCTCAGGGAGCTCGATCAGTGGAATCCAGGCAGTGCTCGTACTGAAGCGCTCGATCTGCTCCAGGGTGGTACAACGATCCAGTTCTGCCAGAGCGATCAGACGCAGAGCGCGGGGGACGCACCAGCCCTGGCGGAGCAAGGCAGCTACATCGGCAAGTGCCTCACGACAGCGTTCCGGGTCAGTGCGAGCGATCGCTGCAATGTGGTGGGGTAGGCCTACCAACGGCAACTGGATCATCTCATCATAGTGGAGCGGCTGGTACTGCCAGAGGTAAGCCGCGCTGGCCGGTGCTTGTACGGCGCGTTTGCTGAGCCAGAGACTGAACGGTAGCTCCCAGACATAGGTGGGGAGTCGCAGAAATGTTATGGTATAGGCGGTGACAAAAGCCACTCCGCCGATCACACCCAAGCCCAAGGCAAAGGGCAGACTCACGACCACGCCCCCGAACACGCCCTTGACCAGACCCTTGATCATGCGTCTCGTCCTACCCAAATCCACGCTCGAACCCATGCCCAAAGCCCCACCCACGACTGCGCCCACGACTACGCTCGGAACTGCACCCATGACCACGCCCATGACCACGCCTATGATCATGCCCATGAAGAGAATCAAGTCCACGCGAAATTCGGCTCTGTCGCGGAGCACGACCATGACCACACCCATGATCATACCCATGATCACAGTAAACGCCACGAGCATCAAGGATAGATCCGGCTGCAGGACAAATAGTGCTATCGGCATTGCCCAGACAAAAACTAGTCCGAGCCCAAGCCCAAGCCCAAGCTGCCCAAGCCACGACATCCTCTTCCTCGCGTGCGTTGGGGGGCGACTGAGCCACCAGTCACCCAGAGCGGTGCCTACGGTCCAGCCTACAGCGGACAGTAGTGCGAAAGACCAAGCAAAGCCCGGGATAAAGAGTGATACGATCCCACCCAGGAGGAGCGTGGCCGTCAGAGGCGCACCCAGCAACAGCGTACGTCTGGCCCTACAGAGCGCCTGGAAGCGGGGATCCGCACCGACGACCGTGGCGACCTTCCAGATCTCCAGATCCTCATCGAGCTCATCGTGGATGGATTGTACGTAGCGACGGAGCGCGAGCGGACGAAAGAACAACCAGTAGAGCAGGGTAAAAGGATCACGGATGGTTGGGGGTGAGAGGGTCGACATGTGGCTAACGCTCCTTCCGCGAGGTAGTGATCTCCTGTCTGGACGTGGTGGTTGCCCTCAAACCTAGCCGTAGCTCGAAGGTACTGTTTGTACCATCGTTCACGGTTGGGTAGATGAGAAACGACGACGACTGCCAGCACACCCCTGCCAGGCTGGTCGTGCAAGGACACGATTGGTAACCGAAAGAGCGCTTCGTTCGAGACGATAGGAGTGTAGTGTAGGAAAGTTATGCGTCGGTGAACTACAGGTTAAGCCGAGGTAAACATGCAGTGGGCAACTGCAAGTCTCTCTTCAGCGCAGATCTAGTCCGAGCGAGCCCGTGCAGGAAAGGGCTGGTTGACCACTGAACAGGGGCAGGGGGATTCACCACACGACTAAACTGGTGATCCGGTAGTTCAAGAGGAAGAGCGTCTCTTGTTCGAGCATGTTATTATTGGAGAAAACAACCTCATACTGCGATCAGCCACGGGGTAGCCATACATCCCCAAGCTAGTCATGTCGAAGTACTCAACTCGGTGTCCGCTATTGTGCTCATTTGCACCTCGTCCAAGCCCTCACGTCGTCGCAACAGCCAGCCCCTGACGGGCTAGCCGCTCCGGCACCAATGCCACTGCCCAAGGCTCAACCATGCTCTCTGCGCACACCATAACCTCCCGTGCTAACCCTCAGCAGCGCGACGCCATTACCACCACCGATGGCCCACTCCTCATCATTGCCGGGCCAGGCTCAGGCAAGACCTTCACCCTCGTTGAGCGCGTGGTCTACCTGATCACGGAGCAGGCTGTGACCCCCGAGCAGCTCATGGTCGTGACCTTCACCGACAAAGCTGCGCAGGAGTTGACCACCCGTATCTCGAACCGTCTCACTGAGGTCGGTGTGCGCTTCAACCTCAACGAGATGTACCTCGGTACCTTTCACGCGATCTGTCTCCGCTGGCTCCAGAACCACCGTGAGTTTACCCGTCTCAAGCGCAACTTCACGATGATGGATCAGTTCGACCAGCACTACTTCCTCTACCAGCGTCTCCGCGACTACGAGGCGATCCCTGGTGTCGATCTGCTGCTCGGCGACCCCCAGAAGATTGGTGGCTGGCGACGCACTGAGGAGTTGCTACGCTGGGTCAACACCGTCAGCGAGGAGGCTCTGGAGCCGGAAGCGCTGATCGGAGCTCTCGAACCGGCCATTAGCGCCCTTGGCCGCTGTGCCGCCCTCTACCGCGAGCAGCTCACTGAAGCGAATGCCCTCGACTTCTCCACCATCCAGTACGAGGCACTCCACCTGCTGCGTACCTACCCAACCATCCGCGCCGCCCTGCGTGAGCGTATCGCCTACCTGATGGTAGATGAGTACCAGGATACGAACACGATCCAGGAGCTCATCCTGATGGAGTTGGCCCACGGCGAGGCGCCAAACCTCTGTGTGGTCGGCGACGACGACCAGGGCCTGTACCGTTTCCGCGGTGCTACCATCCGCAATATCCTCCAGTTCAAGGAGAAGTTTGCGCCCGGTGTCTGCAAACAGGTCTTCCTTGAGACCAACTACCGCTCCCATCGGGAGATCATCGACTTCTACAACCGCTGGATGGCGGGCCAACGCTGGGAGTACCAAGACCAGCTGTTCCGCTACCCCAAGACGATTACCCCACGTGATGAGCCCTTCCCCGAGCGGCCGGTACTACTCAAGCTCGCCGCGCAGACCCAGGAGGCCTGGCACGCCGAGGTGCTCGCCTTTCTCCACGGCCTCCGTGACGCCGGTACGCTCACCGACTGGAACCAGGTGGCCTTCCTGTTTCGCTCGGTGAAGAATGAGCAGGTTCGCGGACTTGCGACCTTCCTGGAGGGACAGGGCATCCCGGTCTACTCGCCCCGTGCCAACCAGTTCTTCGACCGCGAAGAGATCCGGCTGCTGCTTGGTGCCCTCATCTTCCTCTTTCCGCAGTTCCCTGACGTGCGGAAGTGGAAGCCGGATGCCGAGTTGGCGATCTGGGACTACTACGACGAGCAGTGCTTCCGCCCCTTCGCTGCGCAGCTGCGTCGGCCCGAGAACGCGGACCTGCTCAAATGGGCGCAACGCCGAGCCCGTCAGCACCTAGCGCTCACCCAGAATACCGACTACGCCTTCGCCGGGCTCTTCTACGAACTGCTGCGCTTCCCCCTCTTTAGCCGCTACCTCGATGAGACGCTGCTCCAGAGTGGCATGCTCAACAGCCGACCGATGCGCAACCTCGGCCTCTTCTCTCAGCTGCTCAACAAGTTTGAGTATCTGCACCAGATCAGTGTGCTTACACCAGAGTACCTGGTGCAGAACCTGCGCGATCTGTTCAACCAGTTCCTGCGCTTCCTCCACGACGGCGGTATCAACGAGTATGAGGATGAAGCTGAGTACGCGCCGAGCGGCCACGTCTCTTTCCTGACTATCCACCAAGCCAAGGGCCTGGAGTTCCCCGTGGTGGTCGTCGGCTCGCTGAATGCAGTACCGCGCAAGCAGCATGGTGAGGTCGAGGTGGCTCTGGAGGGTCACCTGGCTCGCCCGCCCTACGAGCCCCTGGAGCAGACAAAGTTCTACGACTTTCGCCGACTCTACTACACCGCCTTCTCGCGGGCGCAGAACCTGCTGCTGCTTACCGCCCTTGAGGTCAATGGTAGCGGTCGTACGCCCTCTAAGTATTTCGTCGATTACTACACCCCAATCCCATCTTGGCGCGAGCCGCACGTCTGCCTCGCCGATGTACCACTCGCCCGCATCAAGGATGTGAAGCTGAAGCGTGAGTACTCGTTCACTTCGCACCTGACGGTCTTCGAGAACTGCGCCGAACAGTACCGCTTCTTCCGCGAGCTCGCCTTTGCCCCACTGCGCAAGAACCCTATCCTTTTCGGTACCCTCGTCCATCAAACTATCGAGGAGATCCATAAGGCGGTGCTGCGCGGTGAGACTGAGCGGGTGAGCAGCGAGCAGATTGCGGCCTGGTTCGATACGAACTATGCCTACCTGACCCGGCGCGAGCGGGTCTACCTCGCGCCGTCGATCAAGAACCTAGCTCTCGAACATGTCCTGCGCTACTTCCATCGCACCGCCGGTGATTGGTCGCGCATCCGTGAGGCAGAGATCGATGTCTCTCTCGTGAAGGATGACTACATCCTGGCCGGCAAGGTTGATCTGATCCAGGGTGCGGGCGACACGGTCGAGGTGGTCGACTTCAAGTCTGAGCGCAAGCTGGACGTGAACGACCCTAAGGATCGCGAACGGCTGAACCAGTACCGCCGCCAACTCGAAGTCTACGCCCATATCATCGAGCAGCGTACCGGCCTGACCGTGAGCCGTACCCATCTCTACTACACCAGCGAAGAGCATGGCAACCCCTACATCAGCTTCGATACACATAGCCACTCGGTAGAGCGCACGATCGCGGTCTTCGACCGAGTGGTGCAGCGCATCGAAGCGAAGGACTTTACCATCCCCGAGCGCCCTGCGAAGAGCTGTGTGGCCTGTGACCTTCGCCACTACTGCGATGCCAAAACCTGGAACTTTAGGAGCGACTCCTGATGAGTAATGACGACGCTACGATCGACCGCGTTGAGCAGTATACCTTCGAGCCGATCAAGGGCTACCCAATGCTCCAGTGGCACGGTAAGCGCCCTTTCACGTCAACCCAGTACTACCCAGCCCAGCATAAAGAGACCTACGGACCAGAGGTGCAATGTTGGCGTAATAAACTCTACTGGGGCGATAACCTCCAGGTGATGAGTCACCTATTAAAGAAATATAGAGACCGCATCAAACTAGCTTATATCGACCCCCCTTTTGACTCAAAGGCTGATTATCGGATTAAAGTTCAAGTCCGAGGAAAAATAACTTCAAACAGTCAAAGTTCATTTGAAGAAAAACAATACTCAGATATATGGACAAATGATGAATATCTTCAATTTATATATGATCGTATTACGTTAATCAGGGAGCTTTTGTCTAATGATGGAAGTTTATGGCTTCACTGCGATTGGCATCGTAGCCACCATCTACGTTGTATTCTAGATGAAGTGTTTGGCGCTTGTAATTTACAAAACGAGGTTGTTTGGCAGCGAACTGATCCTCATAACGATGCAAAATCACGCCTTGGCTGGATTCATGACACAATCTTCTGGTATGCAAAGAGCCGGGAATCAGTACATTATAACTGGGCTGATGTAATGACCCCCCTTTCAGATGCAGCATTAAAGGAATACAGCCTGGTACGTCTTACAGACAACTCTGTGATGTCATATTATGACGGTTATAGTGGCATAGGAAGAAGGTTTAAACTTGATGATTGCACGTATAAAGGTAATGATTCGAGGCGGCAGTTTGACTGGAGAGGGGCAAGACCTTCTCCTAAGCGTGTTTGGCCATATGCAACCATTGAAGATATGGATGCTGCGCTAGAACGAGGCGAGTTTTATCTGCGAGACAAAAATAAAGGGGCAGCGCGATGTCGTGTCAGTTATCTAGATGAACGGCCCGGTCAACTCCTCCAAACCATTTGGACTGATACCGGTCGGATGAAAGGTGGTGTGACCTATCCTACAGAGAAGCCCGAGTCGCTTCTAGAGCGGATAATCAAAGCCTCCTCCAACCCCGGCGATCTCGTCTTCGACTGCTTCATGGGCAGCGGCACGACTCAAGCGGTAGCGATGAAGCTGGGCCGGCGCTTCATTGGGGCAGACATCAATCTTGGTGCAGTTCAGACGACCACAAAGCGCCTTATCAGCCTCGGAAGCAGACTACAACAACCCCAGGGCAAGCTCAACCTAGACAGTGATAGCGATGCACCGTCAACCCTCTACACCGGCTTCGAGGTCTACAACGTCAACAACTACGACATCTTCCGCAACCCCGTTGAGGCGAAAGAGCTCCTACTCCAAGCGCTCGAGGTCAACCGACTCCAGGCTGGCAGCCTCTTCGACGGCGAGAAGGATGGGCGCTTGGTCAAGATCATGCCAGTCAACCGCATCACCACGCGCCAAGATCTGAACGAACTGATCACCGGCTTCGACTACCGAGCCTTCGAGCGGCGCCAGGCCGAGCGGCCCACCCAGCCGGTCGAGCGGATCACCCTGGTCTGTATGGGCCATGAGCCCGGCCTAGCCGCCCACCTCCAGCGCGAAGTGCCGTACCGCCTCGACATTGAGGTGGTCGACATCCTCCGCGACAAGCAGGAGATCCAGTTCAAGCGCGACGCCGAGGCGAAGATGACCGTTCAGGGCGACCAACTGGTCATCGAACGCTTCTACCCCATGAACCTCCTGGCCAAGCTCAGCCTCCAACAAGAGCATGTCGGCGACTGGCGCGAACTCGTCGAGTCGGTGTTGATCGACTGGAACTACGATGGCGCCGTACTCCAACCCACGCTCATCGACGCCCCTGAAGGCGACGAACTGGTCGTTGGGCGCTACGCCATCCCCGCCGACGCTGGCACCATCCGCGTCAAGATCACCGACCTGCTCTCCGAATCGCTGGAGCAGGAGGTGCGCCATGGCTAAGGCCAAGAAGAGCACCCAAACTTCCCTCGACTTCGCCTTCTTCACCCACCTGCTCAACTTCTACCGTCAGCACAAGGGGCGTATCCGCCAGAGCTACCGCGAGCTATCGCGCAAATACCTGGACCACAACGACCCGACGAACGCTACGGCCTTCCTGCGCCAGCCACAGTTCGAAGCCCTCGAAATCTACATCTTCCTCAAGGAGTTCCTGGGCAACAAAGCCGTCCACGAGATCTACCGGGACTGGCGCGAGCAGAGCGGGCGTTTTGAGGGGCGCAGTAGGGCGGTGCTCAGCCAGGCTGGGCAACTCGACCTATTCACCGAGCAGACCAAAGAGCAGTTCGAGGCCATCTTTGCGCACATGCACTCGTACGCCCGCGCCTACCCCAACTACATCTTCGCCCTCACGATGGGCACGGGCAAGACGATCCTGATGGCCACCTGCATCTTCTACGAGTTCATCCTGGCCAACAAGTTCCCCAAAGACGAGCTCTACTGCCACAACGCCCTCGTCTTCGCACCCGACACCACAGTGCTCCAGGCTCTGCGCGAGATCCAGACCTTCGACAAAGCGCGTGTCGTCCCCCCCGAGTATGTCGCCTGGCTCGACGCCAACATCCGCTTCCACTTCCTCGACGAGAGCGGTGTGACGCTCAACCTCCTCGACCGCTCGCGCTTCAACCTGATCATCTCCAACACCCAGAAGATCATCCTCAAGCGCCAGCACGCAGAGAAGAGCCCCATCGAAAAGCTGATGCAGAGCAGCAAGCCCAGCTACGCGAGTGGGTCGGTCTACGCAGAGTTCAGCGACCTCTA
>CAIWUD010000128.1 GCA_903915775.1 uncultured Chloroflexota bacterium
ACGAATACCTCGGTGGCTGCACGTTCCGACGGAACGTTGACCTACGCCTGGAGCGAAAACGCTATCACTGGTCCCATCCAGGTGCGCCAGCGTGCTGCGAATGGCGCCCTCTCGGGGGTGTTTACCGTCAATTCTGGTGCTCAGTACTTCTTCGTCGATATTGTGACCGCGGAGAATGGGACGACGATTGTCGCCTGGCGTGATACGAGCAACTACCGCTTAGCCTACTCCACGGGTGGGAACCTGAACCAGTGGTCTGGATCGATCGCCTTTGCCCCCGCGAGCGGTGGTCGCCCCATCCTCGCCGCCGGGCCCAACAGTGAGATCTGGGTCACCTTCTACACCCCCGCCGGCGATATCCGGGCCGGGGTGTGGAACGGGAGTGGCTTTAGCCTCGAAACTGTCGCGGCAACCTCGGCGTACGAGGCTGATCCGTCGGTCACGATTCTCCCGGATGGGCGTCCGGTAGTGGCTTGGCGACGGGTGGATGGGGGTATGCGCTTTGCAACGCGCCAGAGTAGTGGTGGTTGGGCACAGAGTACCGTGACCGATACGGCAACTGAAGGCCTAGCCGCCGTTTTCGCTGACGAGGGTGGAAATCTCTCCTTCGCCTGGACGCCAAAGACGGGCGGAATCTTTGCCGCTTATCTGAGTGCACAGGGTACGCCCAGTGGCCCCATTCAACTCGCTGCAGGTGGCGAGGGCTTCTTCAACCCGTTCATCACGTCCAATCTCAGTGATCGCTCGTCTATTCACGTCGC
Source organism: uncultured Chloroflexota bacterium (assembly GCA_903915775.1). GTDB lineage: Bacteria > Chloroflexota > Chloroflexia > Chloroflexales > Chloroflexaceae > Viridilinea. The sequence goes on from CAIWUD010000128.1 coordinate 762, forward strand.
GGTCGAGAACTTTACCGGTGGGCTCCAGATCAGTGCCTATGTGCTGCTGGCCGATGGTGTCGGTGGGGCGATTAGTGCGCAGCCCACGATTGAGGGTGGTGCGGCCCTGTCGAATAAGAGCTCAAGCGTACAGGTGACCTTTGGCAACGTGCAGGGCAACCCGGCCCAGGTGCGCTGGAGTTGGAACACGCCCCCCACTGATACGAATGCTACCTGGCAGACCTACCAGTCGACGATGAGCATACCTGTGCTCTTCACGGTCAATTCGCAGGACTGCCTCCCCGAGGTGCTCTACACGCAGGTACGGGACAGCAGTAATCGAACCGAAACCACGCCCAAGCAGGCCTCGATCACGCTCGACACGGTGGTCAATGCGTCGGTGCAGGCGATCAATCCCTACAGCCGGAGTGCAACTACTGCCCTGGCTTCAAGCGGCTTGGCGCTTCCCCAGGATATCGTCTCGAATGGAGGCGCGAGCGACGGTGATGTTGGGTATACACGCATCCCCTTCTTCTACCTCGATATCAATGGCGGAGCTGATTGTGCTGGGCTGAGTAGCTACCGTGCTGGTGCAACCGGGGCGAGCCTCGGTGCTGCGGGTGGCATCTCCAACGATCGCTTCTCCGCCATCCTACTCCTGCCGAATGGCCTCTCGCTCCCCGATGGGAGTGCGCCGATTGTGGTTGAGGTGACCGACGCGCTGGGCAATGTCAGAACTGACAATCTCTCGATCGCTCTGGATCGGACGAAGCCAACTCTCACCGCGGGGAGTCTGGACGCGGTGATCCCGGGTAGTAGCGCTTCACTGCTCACCTCGCTGCAGCTGTCCAATATCACGGCGACTGACACCGGCTACCCCAGTGGCTACTGGGGGGTCTGGATCGCCAACAGTCGGACGCTGATCACCGACACCCTGACCAACACAGCGCTCAACTGGTATCCGGTCGAGATTCCCGTTGCTGGGCGTACCTTGAGCCCAACCGTGACCAACTGGAGTCTGGCGAGTGGCCTCACCTCTAGCCAACTCACCGCGGGAACCTACTACGTCTATGTGCGCATCCTCGATGGTGCGGGTAACTTTAGCGACCAGGTAATGACGTCGACGGTAACGTTGAGCACGGCACCAGTCCGGCCCCAGGTCATGCTACCTATTGTTCAACGCTAGGGGTGGTGCGGTGGTGGCGTGCCCTCCACACCCCCTCGGAGGTAGGGAGAGGCAAGCTCCTCTCCCCAGCGGGGGGAGGTTGGGAGGGGGCTGCGTTGGCTGTGCCCTCCACACCTCCCCGGGGTAGGGAGAGGCAAGCCCCTCCCCCCAGCGGGGGGAGGTTGGGAGGGGGGCGGTGGTGACTACGCCCTCCACGCCTTCCGTCGGATGGTCAAACGAGTGTGAATGTGAAGAGACAACGAGGCCCCTGGATCATTCTGGCGTGTTGGCTGCTACTCCTACCCTTCAGTCTGCCTCGCGTGGCACTGAGTGATGAGGTGCAGTACTACGCCTACCTGCGCTCCATCTACTTCGATCGCGACCTCGACTTTCGTAACGAGTATGACTATTTTGCCGCTCAGGGCCGGCGCTTCGGCGACGAAGCGGTGGCCAACGCGCTGTTGCGCGAGGATGCGGTCAATCCCAACCCCACAACGGGGTTGCTACGCAATGTGGCCCCGGTTGGAGCAGCTATCCTCTGGGCACCTGGGTTTATCCTGGCCGATCTAGGGGTACTTGGCGCGAACCTCTTTGGTGCTGCTATTCCACGTGATGGTTATGGGCAGCCCTACATCGTCGGCGTCTGTGCGATGACGCTGCTCTACACACTGCTTGGGCTCCTGATCACCCACCGCTTGGCCCGACGCTATACCGGTGATCTTGCTGCCACCGTAGCCACGCTCACGATCTTTCTCGCTTCACCGCTCGTCTTCTACAGCTACATCGCGATGCCCTGGTCGCACGCGCCGGGCTTCTTCCTCTTTGCCCTCTTCCTGCTGATCTGGATGCGTGACTGGGGACGAGCGCATGAGCGTGGTTGGGGGCGCTGGCTCCTCCTCGGCTTGATCGCTGGCCTGATGGTGATCACGCGTGAGCAGTTGGGTCTGCTGCTGATCATTCCCGCCCTGGAGGCCCTGGGTCGCTACGCTTCGCTGCTGCGCGTCAAGCAGTGGCGTGAGCTTGGTCGGCAGTTTGGGCAGCATCTGGGCTTTCTGCTCACCCTCGGCCTAGGGCTGCTGCCCCAACTCTTGGCCTACCAGATACTCAATGGGCGACCGCTGCCCTCCTCAACCGTGGCTGGTAAACTCGATTGGACCAGTCCGAACTGGCTCAATACGTTGATCGACCCGGGTCGCGGTGCCTTTGTCTGGTCACCGGTGCTCGCTCTGGGCCTGATTGGGTTGATCTGGTTGGCGCGTCGGGATCTTCGCCTCGCCCTGCTGCTGCTGGCCGGGTTGCTTGCTCAGTGCTACATCAACGGTGCCTTTGGCACCACCTGGCATCTACGCGGCGCCTTTGGCTTTCGCCGGCTGATCGAGTGTACGCCGATCTTTGTGCTTGGGTTGGCCGCCCTACTGGAGTGGTTGCGCCCGCGTCTGGGGTGGTGGCCCATCGTGCTCGTTGCTCTGCTGCTCGTCTACTGGAACCTGGGGCTGATTGCCCAGTGGACGCTGATCAGACCAGCGGTGCGCCGTGAGCTCATCTGGGACGGGATGCTCTACTACCAGTTTGTGGAGGTGCCTGGGCAGCTGGTTGGTCGTATCTGGACCCTGCTCTTCGATCGCTGCCGGCTGATGACTAATCAGACCTGTTAGGGGTATTTTACTTTCGGCTGCGCCGTCGGTGCCATTTGGCGCTATCAGGGCTAGGTTAGGTGTTTTTGTGGAGGGCAAAGCCCTCCACGCCTCCCATTTGGCGCTACCAGGGTTAGGTGTTTCTGTGGAGGGCAAAGCCCTCCACAGCTCCCCGGTGGGGTAAGCCCCTCCCCCCAGCGGG
>CAIWUD010000129.1 GCA_903915775.1 uncultured Chloroflexota bacterium
CCAACAGGATGCGGCACGTCCGCAGAAGGATCGATCAACCATGTTCAGACGCCTATTTGGTCGCGGGCAAGATGCACCACGGACCGAAGAAGAGGCTCAGGTTGAGGAGCAACAGGTCGCACAGAGCCTCGAGAAGTCGCGCCAAGGTATCTTCGGACGTATCACGCAGCTCTTTGCGACTGATGCCCCGATCACCGAAGAGCTCTGGGACGAGCTCGAAGAGGCCCTCATTCAGGGTGACGTCGGGCTTGAGACGACCCAATACCTGGTCAACCGCACCCGCGATCGCGTCAACCGCTACGGGACGAAGCGGGCCAGCGAGGCACGTGAGATGCTCAAGGCGGAAATGGTACGTATCTTTCAGGATCAAGTGAAGCCAGCGGCGGCGGCCACTGCGCTCCCCTTTGTCATCCTTGTCGTTGGCGTCAACGGTGCTGGCAAGACCACCCTGATTGCCAAGCTCGCCCACCGCATGCGCCACCGTTTCGGCAAACGGGTCCTCCTCGCAGCCGGCGACACCTTCCGTGCCGCGGCCACCGAGCAGCTCGAGACGTGGGCTGAACGGGCCGGCGTACCGTGCGTCAGCCTCGGTCAGGGATCGGATGCGGCAGCGGTGGTCTACAAAGCGATTGATGCGGCACTTGAGCAACAGGTTGACGTACTGATCATCGATACGGCCGGACGCCTCCAGGCGAAGTTCAACCTGATGCAGGAGCTTGAGAAGATCAAGCTGATCATTGGCCGCAAACTACCCGGGGCGCCCCACGAGGTACTCCTGGTGATTGACGCCACCACTGGTCAGAATGGCGTACTCCAGGCTAAAGCCTTCATGAAGTCGGCTGGCATCACCGATGTAGCCGTCACCAAAATGGATGGCACCGCAAAAGGTGGTATCGCCTTCGCCGTAGCCCAGGATATCGAGCGTCCCATCCGCTACATCGGGACAGGGGAAAAGATGGATGATCTTGCCCTGTTTGACGCCCAAACCTTTGTCGAAGCCCTCTTTGCGTAGGGGTGTCATCGGCGTGGCCAGCTGACGAGAGGGCCACGCCCGCCGTACCCGGCCCTGGTAGCACCATCAACGCAACCAAAACTGAACCATCCCCAACACCCACTAGTCTACAAGGAGCATCCCGTGAAGGTTGAAGTAGTCAAGTGTCCGACATGTCGCCAGCGGCTTGCGCTGATGCCCTACGTAACGGAGGGGGCCCTCGTCGTCTGTGCCAACCTTCGCTGCGGCACGAGTCTCCGGCTCGTGGGGCGTCACCCTCTGCGCGTAGAAGTGGTTCCCGAGGCCGAGACCTACAAGGTCGACTATAGGCCCGAGTCGTATGGCTAGGCGCTGGTGGTTGGCCCGCGCAGGGCTACTGATCATTCGCACCATCGGGCTGGGGCTGATCATGCTCAGCCTGACGGCATGCCTCCTGATCAGTGGCGAGACGACAAGCGCAGACGTGCAGGATGGGGCTGGCAACCTGGTGAGCAGCTTTGTGGGCGCCGAAGGGCGTGCCGAACGGATCTTGGAGCTAGGCCTGGCCGACAGCGAAGTGCAGGTGATCGCCATCGTGAGCATCGAATCTGGCGATCTCGAACTCGTACTTTTGCAGCCAGACGGATCGGTTGCCTTTACGATCACCGCCCGCCCCGACGCCGAGATCACCCGCTCGGGGCTCGTGCGCACCAACGACCAGGGCCAGTTACGCTACCAGATCAACGCCCGTGGCGCGCGCAACGGCCAGGTGCAACTCTTCTTCCAGCCGTGAACAGCAGAGCGGGGTGGGAGGCATTGCTCCCACCCCGCTCGCGTATAAGGTACGGACGAAGCACGACCATCTTGCGGGAGGTGTGGAGGGCGAAGCCCTCCACAAAAGACCCCAACCCAGCCTTGGTAGCGCCAGACAGTGCCATTGGCGTAGCCAAAGCCGAGCGACACCTTAGAAGTCCATGCCACCGCCCATACCGCCCATGCCACCACCGGGAGCACCCATGGCCGGCTTATCCTCGGGCAGGTCGGTGATCAGGGCCTCGGTAGTGAGGATCATGCCTGCGATTGAGACCGCATTCTGCACCGCACTGCGCGTGACCTTGACCGGGTCGATAATCCCCTGCTCAATCATGCTGCCATACTCACCGGTCAGCACGTTGTAGCCGAGGCTCCTGTCTCCACTCTCCTGCTGCATACGACGCACATTGGCGATGATCACCGAGCCATCCTCACCGGCGTTGCGGGCCAGGATGCGCAGTGGCTCCTCGAGGGCGCGGCGCAGGATCTGGATGCCAACCTTCTCATCATCGTGCGCAATCACGACCTTATCGAGGGCGCTAATTGCGTTGATCAGGCTGACGCCACCACCGGAGACGATCCCCTCCTCCACCGCTGCGCGGGTGGCCGAGAGAGCATCCTCAACACGATGCTTCTTCTCCTTGAGCTCAGGCTCGGTTGCGGCACCAACCTTGATCACGGCCACGCCACCGGCCAGCTTGGCCAGACGCTCCTGGAGCTTCTCGCGGTCGAAGTCGCTAGTGGTCGTCTCGATCTGCGCGCGGATCTGCTCGATGCGGGCACGGATGGCCACATCATCACCACGGCCCTCCACGATCGTGGTGTCATCCTTGGTCGCCACCACCTTGCGGGCGCGGCCCAGGTCGTCGATCGTCGCGCTGTCCAGCTTGCGCCCAACCTCCTCGGAGATCACGGTGCCACCGGTGAGGATCGCGATATCCTGCAGCATCGCCTTGCGGCGGTCGCCGAAGCCAGGGGCCTTGATCGCCAGCGCATTGATCGTGCCGCGCAGCTTGTTGACCACGAGCGTCGCCAGAGCCTCGCCATCAACATCCTCGGCAATGATGACGAAGTTCTTGGTCACCTGCAGCACCTTCTCGAGGACCGGCAGAACCTCCTGGATGCTGCTGATCTTCTTATCGGTGATCAGGATGTAGGGATCATCGAGCTCAGCCTCCTGGCGCTCGACATTGCTCACCATGTAGCCCGAGATGTAGCCACGGTCGAACTGCATGCCCTCGGTGTACTCCTTCTCGAAGGCGACACCCTTGGACTCCTCAACCGTGATCACGCCATCCTTACCAACCTTCTCCATTACCTCAGCGATCAGTTCACCGATTTCGCTGTCGGCAGCCGAGTTGGTGGCCACGTGAGCGATGTCGGCACGATCGCGCACCGGCGTGGCGCTCGCCCGGATCGCCGAAACCAGCGCCTCAGCACCACGGTCGAGGCCGCGCTTGAGCAGCATCGCGTTGGCACCGGCGGCCACAACCTTCAGACCCTCGGTGACGATGGCCTGGGCCAGCACGGTCGCCGTGGTGGTGCCGTCACCAGCGACATCGTTGGTCTTGGTTGCCGCTTCCTTGAGCAGCTGTGCACCCATGTTCTCGAAGGGATCCTTAAGTTCAATCTCCTTCGCAACGGTGACGCCGTCGTGGGTAACGGTGGGTGAGCCAAACTTCTTATCGATCGCGACGTTGCGCCCACGGGGGCCAAGCGTCGTCTTCACTGCGTCGGCGACCATGTCCACGCCGCGCTTGAGCGAGCGGCGAGCCTCTTCGTTAAAATGGATCTGCTTGGGCATATGGGTGCAAACTCCTCAATATACTAACCCTGGATAATGCCCAGGATGTCCTTCTCAGAGAGAATCAGATACTCGACATCGTCCACCTTGAACTCGGTGCCGCTATACTTCGCGAAGAGCACCTTGTCACCCGCGTGAACGCTCATCGCGATCAGCTTGCCACTATCATCACGCCGACCCTCACCCACGGCAAGGACGGTGCCCTCCATGGGGCGCTCTTTGCTGGCAGTGTCGGGCAGGAAGATACCGCCCTTGGTCTTCTCCTCACGCTCCGCTGGCTTGACCACTACACGGTCGCCGAGCGGCCGGATCCGGAAGTCGGACATAACTATGCCTCCATCTGAAAAGCTCTAGTCAGAGAGTGTTAGCACTCTTACGTGATGAGTGCTAACCGTTGAGTATAGTAACGGAGAAGCGCAGATTTGTCAAGTCTATCTTAGCACTCTTTTGGTACGAGTGCCAGTTGGGGATAGAACATGGAGCTCAGCGCAGCAGTAGCACGATGGCCAGGGTCACGATACTCACCGTATTCGCGAAGAGCACCGTAGCGGTGACAAACTCAGGTAGGAGCCGATTCTCCATGGCGATGATCGAGACGAGCACTGCTGGTGGCATACTCGACTGCAGGAGACCCACACTCCGTTCAAGGTCGGGCAGGGCAAACCAGCCTACGAAGGCAAAGGCGAGGAGTGGTCCGCCGATCAGCCGTAGTGCGCTCGCCATAAGGAGATCGGTACTCAGTTTCGGGATCCCGGCGTTGGCCAGCTGAGCACCCAGCACGAGGAGCATCACCGGGATCATTGCTGCGGCCAGCAGATCCAGGGGCCGCGCGACCATGGTTGGCAGGCTTACCCCTGACCAGTTCACCAGGATGGCCGGTAGGAGCGCAATCAGCGCGGGGGTGCGAAAGACCTGGATCACGATCCCCAAGCTGAAGCCGCGGCTAAAGTTGGCAGCCATGACACAGACGATGAACGCGAGCACAAGGTTGGCCAGGAAGTAGACGGTAGCAACACCCAGAGCCTCAGGACCTTCCGCAAACTGAATGATGGGGAGGCCAAAGTTGCCGACGTTGCCGAAGGCTGCGATCATCACGTAGGCTGCGCTCATCTCAGCCGAACGGCGGAGGAGCCGTGCCACCACGAACGCGATCAGGATGTTGACCGCGTAGACCAGGCTGATAAAACCAACCATACGTCCCGCTAATACCGCATCGATCTGGGTCTGGCTCAGGATGTTGAAGACAAAGGCTGGCGTCAGGACGAAGTAGGCCAGCCGTGAGAGGGTGCGAACCTCCAACTGCAGACGCGGCCCCACCAGGTAGCCGAGGGTAACGAGCGCGAAAACAGGCACCAGAACGTTGAGCACAATCGAGGCAAGCTGGGCCATGTGCGAAGGGCTCCTCTTCCCGAGATGAGGCGGCTACGCTGGTGGTAGACAAGCTCCGTGGCATCAAATTCAATCATACCACGTCTGGGAGCTAAGCTAGCGTTTATCGCGATTACCGGCGAGCCATCGGGACGGGCGCACCAGACGCGATTCACGTAGCCGATCGCATGCACAATGCCGGTATTGCTTGTATATATCGAACAAACCTGCTATTGTGTGGGTGTAGTGCAACCCACTGATGCTCGTGAGCAGGAGTACCGTATATGACCGCACAACCGCGACCATATATCACCGAAGAAGCCTATCTTGAGCAAGAGCGGCGGAGTAGCACCAAAAGTGAATATTATGAGGGTCAGATATACGCAATGACGGGGGCCAAAGAAGCGCATAACCTCATCGCGAGTAATATTCTTGCATCCATGCATAGACAACTTCGGCACAAGCCATGTCGCGTCTACCCAAGTGATATGCGGGTAAAAGTCCTGCGGACAGGATTAAACACCTATCCTGATGTAGTGGTTGTTTGCGGACAGCCCGAGTTTGTTGACGAAAAACGCGATACCCTGACAAACCCTACGGTTATTGTCGAAGTATTGTCACCTTCCACAGAGCGATATGATCGTGGGGTAAAGTTTCGCCACTATCGAGCGATTGAAACCGTGCAGGATTATATCTTAATCGCGCAGGATCGCCAGTATATTGAACACTATACACGCCAGAAAAACGGACAGTGGCTTTTTGAAGAAGCAAGTGATACGACGGCACGTATCATCATTGATTCAATCGGGTGTACACTGTTACTTGAAGATACCTATGAAAAAGTAGATCTTGAAGAAGATGTATATAATCTACCTCTTGATCCTGCAGGGGAGTAAGATGGTTCTAATATCGGCTGCGCCGACGTGACGCGTTAGCGCTACCGAGGCTGGGTTGGGGTTTTTTGTGGAGGGCTGCGCCCTCCACACCTCCCGGACGCTAGTCACGCTGATGCTGTTGCGATGCCTTTCTGGAGCGTGTTATACTGCATTGAGAAGATCGAGCTTGCGCAAGGGGCCGATCTTAAACCATGCCTCACTTGCCGGACAATCTGGTGGAGCAGCTATGAAAGCTGTTGTCATGGCTGGTGGCGAGGGAACCCGTCTCAGACCGCTGACGATCAATCGTCCGAAGCCGATGGTCTCGCTCGTCGACCGACCGGTCATTCAGCATATCTTCGAGCTGCTCAAGTTCCACGGGATCACCGAGATCATTATCACGGTTCAGTACCTGGCTAACGCCATCCAGGACTACTTTGGTGATGGGAGCGCGTACGGGGTGAACATTACCTACTCGCTCGAGGAGATCCCCCTGGGGACGGCTGGTAGCGTGAAAAATGCAGCTCACCTCCTCGATGGGCCCTTCCTCGTGATCTCTGGCGACGCGCTGACCGACTTCAACCTGACCAACATCATCAGCCACCACCGGAATACCCACGCGCTGGCAACGATCACCCTCTACCGCGTCGCGAATCCGCTCGACTATGGGGTGGTGATCACCGATGATGCTGGACAGGTTCGGCAGTTCCTCGAGAAGCCGAGTTGGAGCGAGGTCTTCTCGGATACGGTCAACACCGGGATCTATGTGCTTGAACCAGAGGTGCTCGACTACATTGAGCGAGGGAAGTTGACCGACTGGTCGAAGGATGTCTTTCCCCACATGCTCGAGAGGGGTGACCGCATCCAGGGCTTCATTGCCGAGGGCTACTGGAC
>CAIWUD010000130.1 GCA_903915775.1 uncultured Chloroflexota bacterium
AAAGTCATCGATACCCGAGCCACTATCCTCTTCAGGGACGCCCAGACTGAGAAAACCGGCTGCACCGGCCTTCATCCAGAGCTCACGCGCCACGATCCCCGCTGTTTCCCAGTGCGCATAGTGTGGCGCCACCTCACGCTCGACAAAGGTGCGGAAGCTCTGACGGAACAGTTCATGCTCACTTGTGAAGATCGTGCGCTCCAAGGCTATACTCCCACCTTCTGTATTGGCTCTCCTGAGCCTGTTGTACCAGGGCTGTGGATCACATCCATGGAGTTCCCTCAGGCTTGCAGAGAGAAGGGCGCAGGCAGGAGTTCTGCAAGCCTGGGGGCGTTGGGAGTGGGGTCGACGGGGCATGGTGTGGAGCGCAGGCTAGCAGACGAACCCCGTACAAATTCCCACATCCCCTGCCGATCAGCCGTAGCTCTCGAAGAAGACCATGTCCGAGAGGGGTCGGCGGTCAAGTTTCTTGGGGAAGGGCTTGGCAGGCCAGCCCATAGCCACAACAGCGGCCGTAGCAATGCCATTGGGAATATTGAGCAGCGCCTTTACCTGGGGCTCAAAGTGGCAGAGGAGGGTGGTGACCGTTGTCCCCAGTCCCTCATCACGCGCCTTGAGCACCATGTTCTGCATGGCGGGGTAGATCGAGCAGCCATAGACGACGGTTGGTCGATCAAGATCCATGTCAGTGGGGTGAATGTCATCCATGACCGCGCAGACCACCACAAGTGCGGGGATCTTGTCCATCGCGTTGGCGAAGTTATCGGCATCGGTCAGCACCCGGGGCAGTTCGCCCGAACCGATCTTGATCATACCATCCTTCGCGGCCGCCATGTAGGCGTTCCAGGGCTGGAGGTACCACTCCTTCAGCTGCCGCTTCTTTTCCGGGTCGCGCACCACCAGTAGGCGTACCGGTTGGCGGTTGCCGCCCTGCGGTGCGTAGCGTGCAGCATCCAACACGCGCATCAACACATCGTCGGGGATAGCATCCTCTTTGTAGTACCGACAGGTGCCGTTCGTCATCATCGCTTCGGTGACTTCCATGGACATCCTCCTCGCTGAGTTGTATCTGGATCGGTGCTACAAGGGTTGTAGCACTCTATCCCACACTGATGGTTGCCGCATGCACGGCGGGAGGCGTGGAGGGCCTCGCCCTCCGCAAAAAACCAACCTACCCTTGGTAAAACTAGACGCTCACACTGGCGCAGCCCGACACTGAACTACGCCTTTTGGTGCACGCGCCGAAGTTCACGTTTGAGGATCTTCCCCTGCGTATCACGTGGGAGAGTCTCTACCACGTGTACAGCCTTTGGTAGTTTATAGGCCGCCATCTGCTCACGACAGTGGGTTATGAGTGCATCTGGATCGACCACCGCACCGGGCTTTGCCACCACAAAGGCGGTCACCGCCTCACCCCACTTCGCATCGGGGAGGCCCACCACTGCTGCCATAAATACGGCCGGATGTTGGTAGAGGATGCGCTCAACCTCCTGTGACGAGACATTCATGCCACCACTCTTGATCACATCCTTGGCCCGATCGTAGAAGAAGAGGTTGCCATCCGCATCGATGCGTACCAGATCGTTGGTATGGAGCCAACCATCACGGAAGACCTCGGCGGTGCGGGCATCGTCTTTGTAGTAGCCGAGCATCGCTGAGGGCGATCGGCAGATCAGTTCACCTACCTCAACATCATGGCCATCAGCATCGACAACCCGTACCTCCAGTTGGGGTACCGGCTTCCCGATCCAGGTTGGATCACCGCCTGGAATCTCCTCCAGCGTCCTAAACCAGCCCACACTACCCAACTGGCTCAACTCAGACTGACCCCAGTAGGTACCCCAGACCACCTGCGGTGCCAGCGCCTGCCACTCATCAATCATGACCTTTGGTACCGTACCGCCATAGGTGAGGCAGCGCTCGAGACAGCCCACGTCGGTCTGTCTGAAGCCGGGAACTTGGGTCATCGCCAGGTAGAAGGTGGGGGTCTGCGCCATCACCGTGACCCGCTCTTCAGCGATGATCTGCAGTGCCTGTGTTGGATCGATCGTCTGTACCAGGATAATGGTTGCCCCCAGGATCGTCAGGGAGGTCATGCTACCGAGACCGGCAATGGTGAAGAAGGGCATCACAAAGAGCCAGACATCGGCAGGTTTGAGGCCTAGGGCCGCCATCCAAGCGGGCGTGGTCGAGATGAGATAGTTGCGATGGGTGATCATCACCCCTTTAGGGAAGGCCTCCGTACCACTGGTGTACTGAATCATCGCGACATCTAGTTCACACACATCAGAATCAGGTTCGCTGGCAGGAAGGCTCTCCGCAACCAGGTCACTGAAGCGCGGCCAGCTTGCGGGGGCAGCTTTGCCACTCATATCGCTGACGATGATCGCGCGTACACTCGTAAGCTTATCGGCCATCGCGGCAATGCGCTCAGCGAAGAGATCTTCAACAATCAGCACCTTCGGCTCACAGTGTCCAGCCTGGTAGCTGATCTCACGTTCGGTAAAGGTAAAGTTGAGGCTAGAGAGGCTCGCGCCCAGTTTAAGGCAGGCGTACCATGCGGTGATATAGTCGGGGCTATTGCGCGAGAGTACCGAAACGACATCACCGCGACGCACACCGAGATCCTGCAGAGCATGGGCAAAGCGGTTCACCCGTGCATTGAGTGCGCTGTAGCTGTAGACTTGACGTCGCCCATCGGCATAGTAGAAAATGATAGCCGGCTTCTCGGGGGTATGCTGACCATGGCGGCGCAGCTGGTCACCGATGGTAGCACGCCCCACCATCTGGCGGTAGCGGTCGGGCAACTCCATTGTTGATCCTCCTCCGGTAGTGCGGTGTGTGAACTATAGCCTCTGGGCAGCGCCAAGTAGTTGGTAGACGCCGAGTTGAGCATACCCCTCAGCGATCTGGTTGAGCGATCGGGAACCCTGGGGGCGGTACCATCCATTCACCCCGTTGATCATATCGAGCAAGGCCACTCCAGCCAGCCACGGATCACGCACGTGGAACGCACCAGCGGCAACGCCCTGGGCAATGAAGTCCTGGATGGTGCGCTGGTAGGCGCGCAGGTAGCCGGCAATCTCCGCACCACGCTCACCATCTAGTGAACGCAGCTCTTGGAGGGCCGTCGAGATCCAGTGGCGACGGCGCCAGCGCAGTTCAATATGGCTAAGGATAAAGCCAGTGGTGCGCTCAGGGTAAGGGATGGGGCTATCCAGAATAGGTAGCAACTGGTCGATAAAATCCCTGGTCACTCCCAGGCTGATCTGGTAGAGCAGGTCGCTCTTCGAATCGAAGTAGTGGTAGAGCGAAGAAGCGCGCACACCGACAAGTTCGGCTATGGTACGCATGCCGACTGCACCATAGCCACGCTCGTAGAAGAGCCAGGCGGCTTGGTCGAGAATGGCCTCTAGGCGTGAGGCTTCGGTCTGCTCGACGCTACTGCTCATGGGCTCTCCGCAGCGTCACCGCTTCACGGGCGGCAGCCACAATCGCATCAAGGGCCGACCCTGGTGGGAAGACCCCAATACCGGCGGCGCGCAGACGGGTTGCAGCGGGTGGGGGGATGGTCCCACCAACGAGGATCGGCAGATCGGGATCGACGGCACGTATCGCACTGATCGCCCGCTCGGCCACTTCAACCCGTCCGCCGATGTTGAGGCCAACCAGTTCGACATCCTCATCACGAGCTGCAGCAGCGATCTGCTCGGCGGTGGCCATACCCAACATCACCACCTCAAAGCCAGCATCGCGCATGGCCTGAGCCACCACGGTGACCCCGCGCCAATGTCCATCAAGGCCAGTTTTTGCAATCAACACACGGATGGGCTGCGCCATGCAGGTCTCTCCGATGGGCAAAGAAGTGTAGATTTTCGTACGAGCTTGACACTCGTACGGGAGGTATCGAAGGCGAGGCCCTCCACAACAAACCCCAACCCGGCCTTGGTGCCTCCAGAGGATCAGGCAGGCACAGCCGCAACTGAAGCATGCCCTCAGAACTGAATGGGTACCTGCCAATCCCCAAAGCGCTCCCGAAAGACATCACCAATCTCGCCGAGGGTGACATCTGCTGCAACCGCATCGAGCATTGCCGGCATGATATTTGCCTCACCACGGCACGTCTGATCAAGGGCACGTAAAGCCTGTGCAGCGGCACGCTCGTCGCGACTTACCCGTAGGTTGTGCAGTCGCTGGATCGATTGCTCCCAGACCCCCTCGATCGGCGGAAAACCACCAACTTCAAAGGGCGAGCAATCTTCGGTAAACTGGTTGACACCCACCGTCGTGCGGATTCCATCACCCAGAGCGCGTTCGTGAGCGAGCTGGTTCTCCGCAGCCTTGCGGTGCAACCAGCCACTGTCGAGGGCGGCGATAAAACCACCCTGCTGCTCAAGCTCATTGAAGAAGGCCCAGCCACGCTCCTCGAGATCGGCAGTCAGCCGTTCCATGTAGAAAGAGCCACCCAGTGGATCGGCCACCGCGGTAATGTTCGTCTCGTGCTGCAAGATCTGCTGGACGCGCACGGACATCTGGTGGGCGTGCTCGGAGGGGATGGAGATCGCCTCATCGTAGCCAGAGACACCGAGCGACTGAACACCACCCAAAACGGCGGCCAGGCCCATGAGCGTACCACGCACGATGTTGTTTAGCGGCTGCTGGTAGGTCATGGACGACCCAGCCGTGACAACATGGATGCGTAGGCGGAGGGCGCGCTCATCAGTCACACCGTAGCGCTGGGCTAGCAGATCGTGCCACATCTTACGGGCGGCGCGCAGCTTGGCAATCTCCTCGAAGAGGTCGAGTGAGACCCGCATGCTGATCCCGCCGATACCGCGGGCGAAGTCATTCACATCCAGGCGCCCGCGTGCTGCGACCCCATCAAGGTACGCTACCGCATTGGCAAAGAGGGCCCCGAGCTCCTGAGGTGCGTTCAAACCCGTATCAGCACCGTTGTAGGCGGCAATCGAGACGGGCACCCAGTAGGGCATATGCTCCGTGCAGAACTCGATGATATCGCAGTTGAGGCGTAGACCAACGGCAGCGGGTATCTGCTGGCGGGTAATACAGCCCAGGTAGGTGAGGAAGAAGTCGCTCTGGCCGGTGCCACGCAACTGACGCAAATGAATGCCCCGTCGCCGAGCTTCAGTCCAGTAGCAAGCTAGGGCAAAAGGTCCATGCTGCACAACAGCGCCACCAGGGTGGGCGTAGAGTGACTCGATCGGAATGCCCTCGAGCACCGTTGCGTAGTCGCGGGCACCCATGATCACCGCACCGGAGAGCCCCACATCTTCACGGCGCGCCGCAACTTCAGGGTGATCCACATTGTAGAGATGATCGGCCGTGTTGCGATCATGCTCCATGAGGAAGCCGGTCTCACCGTGAGCGAGCAGAAATTTGATCCGCTCACGCTCATCTTCTGGATTGCCGTAGCCACTCAGTTGAAAGATACGCCACGGCTGAGTGCGGTACATCTCCGGGTAGGCACCCCGCAAAAAAGGCGGGCGCCCGGGTGGTGTGGCAGCGGCAGCACGTACATGTTCTGGGAGGTCATCGGGCCCGTAGACGGCTTTGAGCGGTAGTCCTGATACAGTACGCCAGCGATCAGAGGACATCAGTGGCCCCCTAGACGAAGGTTCAGACCGACGTAACAGCGCTAGTGGAGGTGTGGAGCACACACTCTCTGCCAACTGTACACTCCCCACCGCGAGGAGCAGCGAAACGTGTTACTCGGCTACGAACTTCGTCACTATGCAATATAACGAACGTTCGTTAGGTCAGGACACAGATTTACTATACGCTAGGTGGATGGGACTGTCAACATTACTCGTAACTGTTCACACTTCTCCCGGAGCGAGGGCGTCTCGCCCTCGTGGCCCCCTCCGTATGGGCAACCCCCTGTGGTTGCCCTCCCGTTGTCGCCGTAACTGTTCACACTTCTCCCGGAGCGAGGGCGTCTCACCCTCGTAGCCCCTCCTCGTAAGGGCAACCCCCTGTGGTTGCCCTCCCGTTGGCTTATCCCGATCGTGAACAGTTACCATTACTCTTGCATTTGCACAAAGGCGTCAGCTATGGTAGAAT
>CAIWUD010000131.1 GCA_903915775.1 uncultured Chloroflexota bacterium
CAATCAAGCGCGCCCGTCGTCTGTGGATACGAGGCGGTTGGCATCCCCCACCTGATGATCCACGTGAACCGATTGCATGACCCTTGCTTCAGCGATGAGGTTGACCAGCGCTCATGACAAACATCCCTCAGCCGATCGGCTTGCGGCTCAGTGTAGATCTCAGCAGGTGCGTGGCGAACCAAGGCTGGGCCGGAGTGTTGACCATACTGGTCGTGTGCTACGCTACCACCAATCAACCAGGTGGGCAATAGTGTGCATTGGGACAGCCCCTGTTGATGTTCCCGCATCTCGGGCACGCATCCGCGTATCTCCGCACATCAAGGGGTTCAACCAGTGCCTGTTCATCATGCTGCGCGATGCACGAAGGTCGCGTTGCGTGGTGTCGGTAGTGAGGTTCGTCGGATCAACACGAGTAACCCACCGTTGCCCCATGCGCTGCTGCTACCTGGTCTCCTCACCGAGATCGGCATAAAGGGTTGGCAGATCCACCATGATTCCACCCTGCTCACGTAGTAGGGTGTGGGCGTCAGGCGTTGCCCCAGCTCGGGCAAAGAGCGCCGGTATGACCTGCCACCCGGCACCTCCTTCCGGCAATGCGGCAACGGTGTTGGGGATGGTGTGCTCCATGAGCTGACGCACGAGTGAGCGATTGACCGCATCAGTGCTCCATTTACATTCACCGATTAAGATCGTCCGTTCACGCCAACTCACCGCCACCAGATCTGCCTGCACGCTGCGACTCCAGTGGCTCCCGATCACCTCCGGTGTCAACGGCAGTGCCCCACGCACTCCTTGCGTAAACACCCAGGAGCGAGCCAGTTCTTCCCAGGCCGTCTGCCCTACAAAGGCCCGGAGCCCGGCTTGGATCTGGGTGAGCACCTGATCGGGCTGATAGGCAATCTCGGCCTGATGCGGCCGGAGGAAGCGGAAATAAAACCGGTGGAATGGATCGATCAGGTGATACCGCCCCTGCTTGGAGCGTGCCTGCAAGGCTGGCGGGACGGTAGCGGGGATGCGTCGCTCAACCAGCCGCAACGCTTGCAGGACACCCAGATACTTGGTGAGGTTGGTTGGAGCGATAATCGTGGCATTGGCTATGTCCTTCAAGGCATGCGCACCCTCGCCAAGCGCGTTCAAGATGGTCAGATAGGTACGGATATCACGCACCTCGTCGGCTAGTAACAGCTCAATTTCAGCCAGGGCCATGCTGATTGGCGCGAGGATCGCCTGGCGGATGTTCGCACTCAACCCGAGTTGCGGGCGAAACCACGAGAGATACTGAGGGACGCCCCCGAGGATCGCATAAGCAGCCACCTGGGCCTCAGGACTCCAGTCGGGAAAGAAGTCGCGTAGGGCACCGAACGGCAGGGGTTGGAGATAGTATTGTGCGGTGAGACGCCCAAAGAGGGGCGTTTGGCGACTGAGCAGCGTCTCCATCGTGCGGATCTGGGAGCCGCAGAGCACGAGAATCAGGTTGCGCTGCTGGAAATGCAGATCCCAGGCATACTGGAGTGCGGAGAGCATTGCACCATCAGCTTCGACGGCCCAGGGCAATTCATCCAGGATGAGGATGCGGCGATCATCACGGACAAGGGTCGCGACATCGTCCCATAGATCAGACCAACTGGCGAAGGCCGGGCCGGTGGCGGAGGGTGGTCGTCCGCGGATGATCGCCGCCAGGCGGCGGCGCTGCAGTTCTGCTGGCTCCTTCTGGGCCATCCAATAGCTCCAGGGGAGGCCGCTGCGGCTTGCCCATTCACGTAACAACGCGGTCTTGCCAACGCGACGTCGTCCGTACAGCAGCAACAATTCACCCTGCTCGCGCTCAAGCAACGTCTGGAGCATGGCTAATTCAGCGGTGCGATCAACAAACATTCGTCACCTCCCAG
>CAIWUD010000132.1 GCA_903915775.1 uncultured Chloroflexota bacterium
CTCCCACTGAGACCAGGAGAGGTAGGCGGCTAATCCAATCCCGGCGAGACCAACGGCCCACCCACTGTAGCGCATCTGCGCGAGCTCGGTGAGGGCCTCTTCGCGACGACGATCGGAGACCTGGATGGCATCGTAGGCGGCCGTGACACGGGTGATGAGGAGATCCTGTGACTGCCCCACAGCTACGGCAAGGTGGCTGAGAAAGGTGGCATGACGGCGCGAGGGGGTCTGTACCGACAACGCCTCCACGACCTGGGCCGGTGTGGCGATCCCATCCTGATTGATGAGTGGAGTACCAATCCGATCAACAATGAATGACCACTCGACCCGGATGGGTCCGGATGGCATCTCTTCGAGCAGCTTGAGCAGTGATGGGCGTAGTGAGTTACCCGCGCGCAGCAGTGCGCTAAGCCGCCCGATAGCGGGGGTGAGTTCGCGCTCGAGCGTCGTCACATAACGTCCATGGGCAACAACGTTCAGCACGGCAACCATGAGTGTGAGGAGAACCGGGAAGAGTAGGAGTGCTATGATCGGGAAACCGGCGAGGCTCACAAAGGCGCTTGCCAGGGTCGTCCCCAGGGTAGCATTGCGAAGTAGCCGTGCCGGTGCTAGCAGTATGCCATCAAAGGTGAGGGCCGGATCGGCGCGTAGTAGGGCTGGGAGGCTAGCGTTGCGCGTCTGGGCGCGTAGGCGCATGAGCCGATTGATCCAGTGGCTGCTATGGATCCGGAGGAGAAAGATGGTCAGTGGAACGACCAGCAGGATCAGGAGGGTGGGAACAAGGGTAGCGATAGACATCGGACTCAACCTCCGGTAGCTGCTGTGGGCAGTGGCGTAGTACTATCCAGACGGGCCATCGTTGCTGCGAGTGCGTCGCTCCCGCCTTCACCACGCTGCACGAGGATCTGTAGCGCATCGCGACGAACAGTCAGGGCGAGTTGGGCTACATCGTGTGAACAGCAGTCAAGAGGCGCTTCATCCAGGATCCGCATCACCTCGAGGGGATGTACCCCTGCCCTGAGGGCCCGGCGTGCCCGGTTCACCTGGGTGGATACGAGCTGATCAGCCTGCTCGCCGAGCGCAAGCTGTGCCTGCATCTGCGCCCAGCGGCCGGGAGGGCGGAGCGCCGCGATCACCTCGAGGTCATTGTGCGCCTGCTCCAGGCGCGCACGAGCTACAGCCCACGCCCGCCCAGACATGTTCACTTCAATCTCTACAGCTACCTGGAGGCTGTGGGCAGCAACTTGTTCCATACGGCCAGGCTGGGCTGCCAGGATCATGGCCATCGCCTCGATCAGCCGCTGATCACGGCGTTCGCTCCAGGTACGCTTGAGCAGCTGAATGGCCATGGGGATATTGCCCACCACCACACTCTGCTTGGCCTGCTGAATGGCGTCCTCCATCGTAGCGCGGGTTGTGGTCATAGCACGTACGCGCTGTTCCAAGTTGAGCAGCCGCAGCTTGCGCTCGAGTGGAGCGGGGGTGCGTTCGTGCCCATCCTCCCACCGGAGACTGTTTTGTACCGCGGTCGCGTAGGTGTGCCAGCAGATCTGACCCTCTGGATCAATGTGCATCTTGACCAAGGGAATGAGTCGGGGACGTGGGGAAGCGTTAGGGCCTACCGAGTCGTAGCCATTCAGGAGGACCATCTCATGGATGTAGCGACGCCCGGCCATCTTCTCCAGGTGGATGATCACGTCGAGATTGTCGCAGGCATCCTCAAGGGCATTCTGGCGCCGCCCTTCGTAGATATAGGCTCCCGGCATAGCGGCACAGTCGGCAAAACGTTGCACTGCAGCAGCACAACTCCGGGCGTGGAGTGTCGAGACAACCGCGTGGCCGCTGACGGCGATCGCCAACACGGCTCCCGCCTCATCGGCACGGATTTCGCCAGGCGCCACGACGGTTGGGGTCTGGCGTAGTGCCTCGCGGGCGGCACGACCGAAAGCGCCACGCTCCACAGAGGTCTGAACGAGCTCACGGGTCCAGGCGGCGTGACGGACGTTGATCTCGAGCATGTTATCTTCAATAGTAATCACGTGTGGCTCGCCAGGCCAGGAGTTGATAATTGCCTCGAGGAGCGCCGTCTTGCCCGTTCCAGTCTCGCCAGCAATGAGAAAGGAGCACCTGGCATGGGCAAGGAGGAGGAGCAGATCACCCACCGCACGACTAAACCCTCCGCGCTGCATGATATCGTCCAGGGCCCATGCGTAGCGGCGCCCCCGCCGAATACACACCAGGGCGTGCTGTTCGGGAGTACAAGGGGGAATGGTGACATGCATGCGCGTACCGTGAGCTAGGGGGAGTGAACCCTGGGGATGGGCCATATCGAGTTGAACCCGTAATCGGCTCGCCAGGACCACGGCCCGATCCAGGACCAGCTTGGGATGCTCAAACTCCTCGGGCACCATGACGAACTCATTGCCATCTTCCTGAACCATGATGCGCGTCCCGTTGATCTTGACCTCCTGGATACGTTCGTCGTCGAGGTAGGGCTGGGCCGGTCCCCAGCCAATAGTCTGACAGTAGATGGTGAGTAGGGTCTGCTCATCTGTTGGGAGCTCGCGGAGCAGACCTACCCCCAGATCCTGCTGGGCACCTATGGCCCGGCGGAGCACGGCGAGGATCGCGGGGTGGCGCACCGATGGGGGGGTGACTGGATCAAGGAGCTCCTCATGGAGCTGGTCGAGCAGGAGATCGCGAACAGCCACCATGAGTTCGGGGGTGAAGGTGGTAGTCGCTCTGCGGCCCTGCTCTGCAGTGAGCTCGACACGTCGGGTGAGGGCGTTGAGTCCGCCATCTTCGACTACGTAGAGCTCGGGGGGTAGTGCGGGAATAGTGTTCATGATGGTAGAGAGGTGGCTATGCACCAAATGGTTCAAACGAGCTTGACACTTTTGAGCGTTGCCCCACCTACACGCTGTTGTTCACGCTGGTGCGTACCCAGGAGGCGTTGCCACCAGGCGGTCTGGGGGATTGGAAGGCGTGGAGTGAGACCTAGGTGGCGGATGAGCGCATCAACGGTGCGGTGAGCAGCTTGGACAAAGCTGCTCGCTGGCCTCAGATCGTACATGGTGGTGTAGGTTTCATGCTCATCAGCAAGCCCGGCCAGGCGTACTTCACGAGGGATAATCCCCAGATCACCTACCTGTGGGTAGCGCTGGCGAAAGAGGCCACGTACATCACGGGCACGTACTACCGCCCCCTTCTCTGCCTCTACAAAGAGCAGAAGGCAGCGATCGAGTTGGTGTGCGGCAACCTCGCGGAAGTGATCGAGCAGATGTCCCACACCGACCCGATCGCGTATACCAGGTGGGCATGGGAGAACCACGGTGGCCCCGCTCAGGAGTGCGTGGGTGGCATACGGGCGGCGGAGGTAGTCCGGTGGAGTGTCGACGAGGACAATGTCGTACGATGCGAGCTTCGTAACCCCCTGGTACAGCCCCTGCCAATCTGAGAGGCGTACATCATTCTCGGCGCGGGCAATGGCGTGAGAGCCAACCAGGACATCGATCACCCCCCATGGATGGTTACTGCTACGGGTATGTTCGGGGTGGTAGATGAACGGGGTCATACCGACAGGATCCCACTGGGCAGGGCCACGCTGAATGAGATGGAGGTAAGAGGGTGAGCTGTTGGGGATGCGCAGCGAGGTGACCAGGCCAGGATTTGAGATGTCACTATCCCAGACCAGGACGTTCAAGCCACGTCGGCGCAGGCCCTCGGCGAGCATGCAGGTAACAAAGGTTTTGCCTACGCCACCCTTAGCTGCACCGATAACGACGATGGGTACCTGGCGCGCGGTGGGGTGTAACGTTACTCCTAACTGTTGACCGAGCCAGGCAGCTACCGCCGCCGGGTTGCGCTCACTACTACTGGTAAGTCCCAACAGTTGTGCATCGGAGAGGAGCGGTTTGCCTACCCCGCACATGTTGACCATGACCCGCACGTGGGCGCCATGGGCTGCCTGAATGAGGGCCCAGAGTTCGCTCATCGTGACGCCCCGTGTATCATCCACATAGATCGCCGCGGGCTTCTGATCGCCCGTAACAAGGCGCTGGGCCTGGTCAATGCGTGAGGGTACCAGAATGTCGATATCGGGGTATGAGCGCTGAATCATGGATGTCAGCCCATCCATCGCCGTGTAGAGGAGTAGTTCCATACGCAATCCTCCTTGTTGGGCATGTTTCAATTTCGGCTACGCCAGCTTGGCGGCCTGGCGGCACCGGGGCTGGGTTGGGGGTTTTCGTGGAGGGCTTCGCCCGCCACACCTCCCCTAGGTTGGGGATATTCGTGGAGGGCTTCGCCCTCCACACCTCCCCTAGGTTGGGGGTTTTCGTGGAGGGCTTCGCCCTCCACACCTCCCCTGGGTTGGGGGGTTCGTGGAGGGCTTCGCCCTCCACACCTCCCCTGGGTTGGGGGGGTTCGTGGAGGGCTTCGCCCGCCACACCGCCCCTGGGTTGGGGGGTTCGTGGAGGGCTTCGCCCGCCACACCTCCCCTGGGTTGGGGGTATCAAGGCCTCTCAGTTGTGCTCAACTGGCCAGCATCGAGGCGATCCAAGACCGGCAGAGGGTCGGAGGAAGCACCGTAACGCTCACCCCAGAGGGTCAGCCCAGCCGCCTGTAGCGCCCGAAGCGCCTGTGCTTGGTAGGGCGTAACCTCAAGATAGGCAACCCCTGCATCGATCCAGAGCACGCGTACCGAACTGAGCAGTCGGCATGTGTAGGGGCGGTAGCCTGTGCTGATGCCTGCCCTACGCTCGATCTCCTGCTCACTCGGGAGGGCCGCGCCATCATGGGTGGTGCGGCAGAGATCGGGATCACCGGATGGATCGCTGTACCCGATATTGAGCCGATCCCGGTGGGTGATTGGCCCAAGCGTTGCAATGGTGAAGGGAAATGGAACCATGTTGAGCTGTAGCTGCTCGCCATTCGGGTAGATCGGCTGTCCTACAGGTGCGCTCATCAGCATCGTGGGCTGAACGAGGTCGTTCGCTGTGAGGTTGCGTGAGGCGTAGGTTCCAACCACCTGGCGGGGATCGGTGACACCTCGGAGTTGTGACGGTCGGTGCGCGGGGACGGCAACCAAACTGAGGTCCTGTGCAACGATCTGCTGACCATACGCAACATCACGGACGAGGATGATGATCTGCTCGGTACGCTGGAGTTCAGCGTAGCCAAGGATGGCGAGGAGTGTTGCTCCAACGATACCGACAACGAGCAACAAGGTGGCAATGGGGGCACCTCGTCTACGGGCCAACGCCTGGTTCAGCGTAGGCGTGCTTGATCCAATGCCGGCCATAGTCTCTCTCCTCTCCTTTTTTCAGTGGGTCTAGGTCCACCGCCATGCCCAAGCTTCCCCTACTGGCCAACATCCAGACGATCGGCCGCAATGATGCGCGGCTGGTAGCTCCCTCCGAGGACAAAGCCTTCGACCGTTGGACGCATCTCGGCACAGATGAGTGGTGTCGCTTCGTGAGGGAGGGTCTGGCCATCGCTGTAGCGACACCCACCCCCCTGGGGACGTACCGTCCAGAGCACACTATCAGCGGCTGCGGCAATAGCTGTGGCACTGCTCTCCCCTGCGAGCCGGCGCACACCTTGGAGATTGATCCGGAGGTAGCTGTCGGCAGTCGTGATGACCGCCGCACAGGGTCCACCCAGAGCAGCTGCGGTGGTAACATTGACACAATCTGCCGAGGCAGCCAGAAACACCTTACCCTCGGCCAATCTGCGGTAGTCCAGCTGTTGGACGGTGGCAGAGCGGGTGGCGCTCTTGAGGGCGTTCTCGAGCATGGCTACGGTGAGCCATCGATCGGCTACCTCGACCAGAACGAAGATGCAGAGCACGAGTAGCGGAAAGATGAGTGCGGTCAACGGCATGATCTGCCCCTGATGGGTTGTAGCGTACATTGCTCTACCGTCGCCGTTTTCGTGTGCCATGCTCGTACCTGTTCACTTGTGAACTCATCCGACTACTGCTGATCGCGCTCGGAAGGGCGGGTGGCCCAGGCGCGGGTAGTGAATGAGTCGAAGATGGGGATGATCGGCACCCAGTAGCTGCTCTGATAGACGATCTCTGCCGTGATAGGGTCGTAACGCCGGCAGAGCATGCCTGATGATGCGCATGAGATCGTGATCTCAGCCTGGGTTGCCCTGGTGCCGACTCCAGCATCCAGGAGGAGCTCCGCCACTGCGACGGCCGATGGTGCTGCACCACCATCAACCGCAGCCTGGTTTGCCGCAGCCCAGGCCGCCTGGTGCACCGCGTAGTTCACCAGAAAGAGCTGCATCATGTTGAAGGTACCTAAGATGAGGAGGAGGAAAAGGCCGAGGACGAGCATGAGCTCGATCAGCGCCTGACCACGCACACGGTGCTGTAGGATGCGATGGTTCACCACTGCTCCTTTGTATCTGCTGGGTTGCCACTGTACGGAGTTGTAGCCGGAGCGTGTTGTCCCACAACACTCCGCGGCACTAGGAGATCCACGTGGAATGTGTCGGTGAAGCGCAACCGTTCACGTGTCCCCGGTAACTCTGGGGCGGGTTCAGGGGTTGTCCAGTCACCGATCGGGGCGCCGGGATAGAGATTCACCACCCATACTTCCACTTCAATCTCAACGGTAATGGCTACAGGACGAATTTGTCCCAGGGTGAAGTGGTAAACATCGCCACGCATCGCTGGCACCGCCGATCCACCAACGCCCTGGTGCGTCCAGTAGACGTGACCCTGACTGGCCATCAGGCTCTCGGTGATCAGCGTATCATCAGGAAGGGCAAGGTGTGGGTCAACTCCCTGATCGCTCGCACCCGGATAGGTGTAGGTACAGCCAACCATGCTCGTATCTGGTAGGGCTACCGAGCCAGCTCGGCAACCGGCCCCCTGCGCCTGAACCGTCTGACCATCCTGGGTGAAGCTGATGATGCCCCACCCCACGATGCGCGCCCGGTAGCCGTACGGTATGAGGGGATCCTCTGTGCCATACGCATCACGAATGACGAGCTGACTGAGGCGTGGCGAGAAGTCGAGGACTTCACCCGCAGGCCAGGCAATTGCTCCCCCTGTCGAGCGGTAGACTGCATCCGAGGCTCCACTCCCCCCTGATCGTGGATCGAGGGTTGAGTGGATGGTGAGCAGCAGATCGCCCTCGCCCTCGATATCGATCGGTGGGGCTATGACTGCCGTATCATCCTGTGCTAAATTGTCTAGGGGCTCGTCTCCAGGGGTTGCGGTTGTGATCTGGGCCGCTACTACCACGCTCGCTCCCGGCTGCTCCTCCACGCGCACCGTTACCGTGAATACTCCCCCGGTCTGCGCAGCTAGCGTGCCAAGGTTCAAGGTGAGGAGTGTTGCCCCTGCGGTACTCGACTCTACTTGGTAGGCCAGCGGCGCTCCGCTCACTGCGTGTAGCACACTCGCCACTGGCAGCGTAACGGTTAGCACGACGCCCTCCGCCATCCGAGTGAGCTCGTCCGGTCGCCGGAGGTCAATGGGGAGGGTGTTACTCGCCACACGGTTGCCGTAGCGCACCTGGAAGGCTACGTAACTCTGCCACCCTGCATCCCCGGCTGTGGCTAGCGATTTACGGACTGCCGTAACGCCTACGTAGCTATTGGGACGGATGGCACGGACGGTGACCAGGGTCTGGTTGTTGCTAGCGTCGCTCGGTCGCTCTGGAGTGACCATGCCGATCTCGCTGGCTATACGCACCGCATTCGCCGAGAAGTTCATCTGCTCCCCTGGTCGCCCTGGTGCCCGTAGGGTGAGCGTACGACTCTCCGTGGCCCCCGCTGCTAGGTCACCGAGCATACACCGAATGCGTGGGCCGGGGAGGGCGCCATTCACCACAGCACCATCGGCAATACGCTCACACCCTACTGGCAATGCCCCTAGGAGCAACTCCGCCTCTAGGGTTGCTGTGACAACAGTGGAACGGGCCGTCCCCGATCCTAGGTTGGCCGCATGGAGCGTTGCTGTTCTCCATTCGCCAATCGGCAGGGGGTCGTCTAGGCTCAAGCTGATCTGCGGGTTGGGAAAGAGCACCGTTGTGGTTGCACTACTACTGTTGCCCACACTACTGTCACCAGCAGTGGAACTACTGATAGTGACCTGGCCGATCGCTGCCACCTCCGCACCCGCGGTTGGGCGGGCCCGTAGGGTGATACTGCCCGTCGCACCAGCCGCCACCGTTCCGATGTTCCAATTGACTACCTGCTGGGTGGTTGCGGTCGCGTTCGGTGTGGCCTCGGTAAAGGTGAAGCCTACAGGGAGCGTGCTGAGGATCTCCACGTTGGCGGCTGCAAAGCTGCCACTGTTGCTGTAGGTGAGGAGGTAGATCGCATCGTCACCCACCAGTGTAGTTGGAGCAACGCTCATCACCACGCTCAGCTCGGGGCGGAGGAGCGTGGTGGTCAGGCTGGCGCTGTTGTTGCTCATATCCGCGGGGCGCTCGAGGCTGCTACTGCTGAGGCTGGCGCTCAGAGACTGCGCCCAACTCGTGGCAGTGGTGGGGGAGAAGCTCGTCGCCGCACGCAGCGCCAGGCTGATCGTGCCGTTGGCGGCTGCAGCCAGCGTCCCCAGCTCCCAGCGCAGGGTCTGACCACTCACACTGCTCGCGGCGGGCGTCGCACTGACTAGGCTCAG
>CAIWUD010000133.1 GCA_903915775.1 uncultured Chloroflexota bacterium
ACCTCGTCGAGGAGGAGCACCAAAGGTGTATCAGACTGCTGGCACCAGCGGGTGAGGAAGCTGCCGAGGGCACGGGCGGGCGGGGTATCGGCGAGTACCTCCCGTGCGAGGATGGAAACAGCCTTATCACCGCCGATCAAGCCTGCCCAGTGGGCAATTTCACTGACGATCACGGTGATCGCTCGGTCAACATCCTCGCGCAGGGCCTGGGCGGTCTCAAGGTTGGCATAGACGCACTGGTAGGTCCCTTCGCGGTTGAGCAGGTCGGCCAGGGCGAGGAGACAGCTAGTCTTACCGGTCTGGCGCGGGGCGTGGAGCAGGAAATACTTCTTCTGGGCGATCAGCCCGCGGATCTCCTCCATGTCGATGCGGGCCAAGGGAGGGAGGCAGTAGTGGTCTGCCGGGTTGACGGGACCCTCGGTGGTGAAGAAGCGCATGGGACACCTCCGGGCGTGGTACGATCACAGCTGCGCACAGCATACCATAGGCGTGGTGCCCGTACGGGAGGCGTGGAGGGCTTGGCCCTCCACAAAAAACCAATCCGGCTCTGGTTCCACCAGGAAGAGGTGTGAATGGTTACGCAGCCCGATAGAACGATCTACCGCCACACCCGAGCAAAACCGAATAGCAGCGCTCATTTGCGCGTCCGGTGGACATAAGGTGCTTTTAGCGCCGATCGTGGTATACTTGCAGGCACATGATTTTGAACCAGTTCACTTTTGGGGTAAACCACTTGCCCTCTACCCCACGCCTACGTCTGCGAGGATCGCTGTGGATATCTTTCACCTTCGCCAGCAGATTGTCGATCAGTACGCTGATTATACTCGCAGCTTTCTGAACATCCTCGATCCCGATATTGCTACTTTTGTCGATACGGCCCTTGCCGAGGGGCGCCTCTGGCCCGATGCCCTGGTTCAGCTCTCACCGGCCTACGACAGGGCTACGACGGTTGATGAGCTGGTGGAGCACGGGGTCCTGCATTCGGCCTGTGGAACGATCTTCCGCGTCCCCGATGGGGCTGGTGGGCTGCGTTCGCTGCACCTCTTTCGCCACCAGAAGCGGGCCATTGACCTTGCTGCAGCTGGCCAGCACTATGTGGTGACCACGGGCACCGGTTCGGGGAAGAGTCTGACCTACCTCATCCCGATCGTGAACCATGTACTCACGCATCAGCCGCAGGAGGGGCGTGTACGTGCCATTATCGTCTATCCGATGAATGCGCTGATCAACTCGCAGGCGAAGGCGATCGAGCGCTTCCTCGCGCAGATGCCCGGCTGTCCGGTGCGCTTCGCCCGCTATACCGGTCAGGAGCGGGATGCGGAGAAGCGGGCAATCCAGCAGAATCCACCCCACATTCTCCTCACCAACTATGTGATGCTCGAACTGATGCTCACGCGCCCCGACGAGTTCACCTTCGTGAACGCGGGTGCAGCCGACCTCCAGTTTGTAGTACTCGATGAGCTCCACACCTACCGTGGGCGCCAGGGTGCCGATGTGGCGATGTTGCTCCGCCGCCTGCGTGAGCGCTCGGGCAAGCCCAACCTCACCTGTATTGGGACGAGCGCCACCATGGTGAGCGGTGACTCGGCTGGTGAGCGCTGTGCGGCGGTCGCCCGAGTGGCTGCCACCATCTTTGGGGTTGCCCTCGCCCCCGACCAGGTGGTTGAGGAGACGCTGACCTACGCGGTGCCCCAGTTCCCTGTCCCCTCTACGGAGGCACTCCGTGCGGCGCTAGAGGTGCAGTTGCCCCCTGCCCTCGATTGGCCCAGCTTTCAGCGCCACCCGCTTGCCCACTGGATCGAGCGGACCTTTAGCCTACGCGCCGACCAGGAGGATCGGTTGCGCCGTGCCGAGCCGCGTACGCTCCGGCAGGGTGCCGAGGCCCTGGCGGCCCAGACAGGTGTTGCGGTTACACGCTGCGAGGAGCAGTTACGCCGCTTTTTCGACCTAGGGAGCGGCGTGCGTGATCCTGACGGTAATCCGGGCTTCGCCTTCAAGCTCCACCAGTTTATCTCCCAGGGGAGTGCGGTCTATGGCACCCTCGAGGAGCCGCCAGATCGTTATCTGACCCTTGAGGGGCAGCGCTACATCGCCGGCGCGGATGGTGAGCGCCTCCTCTTCCCCCTCGTCTTCTGCCGTGAGTGTGGCCAGCACTACGCCCTCTGCGCCTACGACCCCGAGGCGCAGCGGGTCACACCGCGCCAGCCGCTATCGCGGGGTGAGGATGTTACTGAACCGGCCAAGGCTGGCTACCTGCTCATGGGGGAGGAGGCCTGGAGTGAGGATTCGGAGGATCTCCTACCCGACACTTGGTTCAACCTGACGCGGAGTGGACGGACGATCAAGAAGGAGTATCGCCCCTTCGTACCCCAACGCCTCTCGCTACACGCCGATGGCGTCGTCACCCGTATGCTCGAAGGTCGAGCGATAACCGCCTGGTTCCTCGCGACCCCTTTTCTCACCTGCCTCCGCTGTGGCACGGTCTACACTCAGCGCGACAAGGAGGATTTTCGCAAACTTGCTCGCCTCAGCAGTGAGGGGCGGAGTACGGCTACCACGCTGATCTCGCTCGCCGCTGTCGATGAGATGCGCCGCTCCGATCTGCAGCCGAGCGCCCAGAAGCTGCTCAGCTTCACCGACAATCGCCAGGACGCTTCGCTTCAGGCGGGCCATCTCAACGACTTTGCCGGGGTGAGCCTGCTGCGTGCCGCGATCGCTGCTGCTCTTGCGTCCACCCCCCTTGAGCGACCGCTCGACCATCTCACGATTGCCCCGGCGGTCGCTGCTGCCCTGGCCTTACCCCAGGAGGCCTACGCCCGTACGGGGAGTGTGACCGCCTACGCTGGGGCAAGGCGGCGGAACGAGGAGGCGCTCGTCGCCTACCTGGAGTATCGTATCTTCGAGGATCTGCGCCGGAGTTGGCGTATCACGCAGCCCAACCTCGAGCAGTGCGGCCTGCTCCGGATCGACTACCTCGACCTCCACGAGCTCTGCCACGATACGAACCCTTGGCTTACCAACACGATCTTTGCCCAGACCGCCCCGGCGCAGCGCGAGTTTGTGGTGCGGGCGGTTTTAGAGCATATGCGACGGGCGTTAGCCATCGATGCGCCCTGCCTCAACCCGGCCCGGCAGCCCGAACTGGTTCGGCGCGTCAGTGCGGCGCTTAAGCAGCCCTGGAGCTTTGCCGAGGAGGAGAGCCGTGACCTTCGCCAGGCCACGCGCTTGCTGGTTCCGAGCGATGAGCCGGTGCCCCCCGGTATGTTCAGCTTCTCTGGACGTGGCCAACTCGGGCGCTTCCTCCGTTCACCCCGTGCCTGGCCGAGTCTCGATGTACCGCTGCCCGACCCCCTGTACGAAGAGCTCCTCACGACCCTGCTCGACATCCTGGTGGGGGCGAACATCCTGGTCGATCTGGCTGAGCGTGGCCCACGGGCGCTGCAGATCCGTAGCGATGCGCTCCTCTGGTGCATCGGTGACGCGACACCACCAGCGGGAGATCCCATCCGCGCCCGTCGGATGGAGGGAAAGCCCGCCGTTCAGCGCCAGGCGAACCGCTTCTTCCGTGCTTTCTACCGCCGCCCGCCGACGATTCTGAGCGGCATTGAGGGTCGGGAGCATACGGGCCAGGTGGGGCAGCAGGATCGTGAGCAGCGCGAGGAGCAGTTCCGTCAAGGGAGGCTCCCCATCCTCTTCTGCTCGCCAACCATGGAGCTTGGCATCGATATCGCTGACCTCAACCTGGTCCATATGCGCAATGTGCCCCCGACCCCCGCGAACTACGCTCAGCGTTCGGGGCGAGCTGGGCGTAGTGGTCAGCCTGCCCTCGTAGTCACCTACTGCTCAACGGGGAGCGGCCACGATCAATACTTCTTCCAGCGACCGCAGGCCATGGTGGCGGGGGTTGTGGCTGCACCGCAGATCGATCTCGCCAACGAGGATCTGCTGCGGGCGCACATGCATGCCATCTGGCTGGGTGCCACGGGTCTAGACCTCGGGCGTGACATGCTCGGGCTGATCGACGCCAACCTGCCAGGCCTGCCCCTCAGGCCCGAGGTGCGGGAGCGTATCATCCTTGGGGAACGTGCGTTTACAGCCTGTCTGGAGCAGTGTCGTCGCGTAGTTGCGGGCAGTGTGACCAGCCCCACGGCCGGGGGTTGGTTTGACGACGACTGGCTACACCAGCTGCTCACCGAGGCACCGCAACGCTTTGAGGCGGCGTGCGAGCGTTGGCGCCAGCTCTACATGGCTGCGGAGGCGCAGCTCAGCGAGGCTCGTACGATCATCGATGCCTACCGTCGAGGAGGTAGTACCCGCCAGGAGAACGAGGCGGCCGAGCGCCGCGAACAGGAGGCCAGGCGTCAGCTGGCCCTCCTCGGCGGCCGTGATAGTCGTGGCAGTAGCGAGGCGGACTTCTACCCCTACCGCTACTTTGCCAGTGAAGGGTTCCTCCCCGGCTACAACTTCCCACGCCTCCCCGTACGCGCCTTCCTGCCCTCCGACAGCAATGAGGGGAGTTTCCTCGCCCGCCCGCGCTTCTTGGCGATTAGCGAGTTTGGTCCGGCGAACATCATCTACCATGAAGGGCGCAAATATCGGGTTACGCGCACCACGCTACCCTCGGGTGATGCGCAGCAGCGCCTCTTGCAGGCGAAGATCTGCAGGAACTGCGGCTACTTCCACGAGGGTACTGAGGATGAGCTCTGTGAGCAGTGTCAGAACCCCCTTACGGGCCAGGGAGCGACCTATCTATCCCATCTCTTCGAGATGGGCACGATCATGACCCAACCAGCCGATCGGATCACCTGCGAAGAGGAGGAGCGTATGCGTGAAGGTTTCCGCCTGGAGACCTTCTACCAGTTTGCGCGGGGGATCCATGGCCCACGGCGTCAGGATGGGGTCTGTGAGGGAGCCACTGGCGTTGATCTGGTCTACGCGCCGACAGCGACGATCTGGCGCGTCAACCATGGCTGGAAGCGCGCCGCCGATAAGGGCTTCGACCTGGATCTGCGCCGCGGTACCTGGGGGCGGCAGCCAGGCGGCGAGGATGTCGCCGATGATCACGAGGGGGTGAACAGTCGGGGTGCCGTGCAGCGTGGGGTGCGCCTCGTCGTTCGTGATACCCGTAATCTGCTGATCATCGGGCTGCCCATGGCGCTGGCCGCCCAGCCGGAGGGTGCAGCCACGGCCCAGTATGCGCTACAACGGGGCATCGCTGCCGCCTTCCAGCTCGAGGAGCAGGAGCTCAGTTCGGAGCGGCTGGGAGCAGGGCCAACGACGCGCCTGATCTTCTGGGAGGCGGCTGAGGGTGGTGCCGGTGTGCTGCGACGCCTGGTCGAAGAGCCGGGAGCGTTGGCCCGTGTGGCCCAGGCTGCCCTGGAGATCTGCCATTTTGCGCCTACAGGTGCGGAGCGTGCCGATGCCGGTGAGTGTGTACGGGCCTGCTACCGCTGCCTGCTCTCTTACAATAACCAGACTGACCACGCCCTCCTCGACCGACGGGCGGTGCACGATCTGCTCATGGAGCTCGGGCGGGCCAGCGTAACGATCCAGCCAGCGCCACCGCCGCCGAGTAGCCCATCCGCACCGGGGGCGCCGCGCCCTGAGCTCGCGGCCAGCCTACCCCCGGCGATCAGACGTGTCGTGACGGCGATTCGTGCCATGGGTGGGCGCGATCCGGCGGCCATCCGGCCCACCCTGCTCGACTACCAACCCCACCTCGCCTACCACCCAAGCTACTACATCCTCTGCCCCGAGCCGGGTGAGGCGGTGGAGGCGATGCGCGCCGACCTGGAGGATCTTGGCTACTCGGTGCTCGTCATCAACCCTGGAGACGACGTGGCCGCACGGCTTTCGGCCTACACATTCTGGAGGTAACGATGTCTCGCTTCATGGTCGGTTCGCTCGTACGCTGCCGCGAGCGCGAGTGGGTGGTCATGCCCTCCGCCGATGAGGATCTGCTGCTGCTCCGTCCCCTCAGCGGCTCTCCAGACGAGTCGGCCGGCATCTACTTGCCCCTCAACCGCGATCTGATCGAAGCGACGAGCTTTGCCCCACCCAACCCCACCGCGATGGGCGATCTAGAGGCGGGGGCACTCCTGCGCGATGCTGCGCGTCTAAACCTGCGCAGCGGCGCTGGCCCCTTTCGCTCCCTGGGTCACCTGCAGGTGCGCCCACGGCCCTACCAGTTGGTGCCGCTGATCATGGCGCTGCGCCTGGATCCGGTGCGCCTGCTGATCGCCGATGATGTCGGTATTGGCAAGACGATCGAGGCTGGGATGATCGCTCGCGAACTCCTCGACCGTGGTGAGATTGCACGCCTCGTCGTGCTCTGCCCGCCCCACCTCTGCGACCAGTGGCAGCGTGAGTTGCGCCAGAAGTTTGCCCTTGAGGCCATGGTGGTTCGTTCGAGCAGTGCCACGATGTTGGAGCGCCTGATGCCCCGCGGCGATGGCAGTGTCTGGGAGCAGTTTCCGATCACGGTAGCCAGCATCGACTACGTGAAGAGCAAACGGCGCCGCGACAGCTTCCTGCGCAACGTTCCCGATCTCGTGATTGTTGATGAGGCGCACGCAGCGATCGGTGCAAGTGGGGCGGAATCGCAGCAGCAGCGCTACGAACTCGTACGCGATCTCGCTGCCCAGGAGGATCGCCACCTCATCCTCCTCACCGCCACCCCTCACTCCGGCATCGAGGATGCCTTTACGAGCCTGATCGGCCTGCTCCGCCCACGCTTTGCCAGCCTCGATCTCGCCGATCTGGCCGATACCGACCGTGACGAACTCGCCCGCCACTTTGTACAGCGGCGCCGCGCCGATGTGCAGCGCTGGCTGGGGGCGAACGATGTCACCCCCTTCCCGGTGCGCGAGTCGGTCGAAGTGACCTACACGATGCCACGCTCCTCGGCCTACCGCAGGCTCTTCGATGATGTCTTCAGCTTCACCAAGGAGCTGATGCAGGCGAGTGATGCGGAGAGCGATGGTCGGCTATGGCTGCGCCGTGCCCGCTACTGGGCCGCCCTGGCCCTGCTGCGCTGCGTGATGAGCAGCCCTGCTGCCGCCGAGAAGGCCTTGCGCCTCCGCGCTGCTGGGGCCGAGCTGCTCGAAGCTGATGGCGACGGCCACGAGAGTGAACTGCTGCTCCAGAGCTACGTCTACGACTCCAGCGATCAGGAGGGAGTCCAGGACCAGGTGCCGACGACCCTGGTTGAGCAGGCAAGCCCACCATCGGCACGCGCCCGCCTCAACCAGTTTGCGGCCCGTGCAGCTGAGTTGCGCGGCAATGGCGATCCGAAGCTGCAGCGGCTCGTGCAACTGCTCAACGATCTGCTCCATGAGGGCTACAACCCGATCATCTACTGTCGCTACATCGCCACTGCCGACTATCTGGTTGCCGAATTGCGGCCGAACTTCACCCAATACCCCGAGCTCACGATCATCTCGGTCACCGGTGAGCGCTCTGAAGAGGAGCGTGAGCTGATGATCGAGCAGCTGGAAGCTAGCCCGCGGCGCATGCTCGTGGCCACAGACTGCCTCAGTGAGGGCATTAACCTCCAGGGTGGCTTCGATGCCGTGGTTCACTACGATCTGCCCTGGAACCCCAACCGGCTGGATCAGCGGGAGGGACGGGTTGATCGCTACGGGCAGCGCCGTCCAACCGTCCGCACCGCCCTACTCTACGGGCAGGACAACCCCATGGATGAGGCGGTCATGCGCGTGCTGCTGCGCAAGGCTGTGCGCATCCACCAGACCCTCGGGATCAGTGTGCCCCTACCGGTCGAGAGTGGTACGGTTGTCGAGACGTTGATCGCCACCCTCTTCCAGCCTACCGTCGAGCAGTTGACCCTCTTCGACACGGCGCGCCAAATGACGCTCCTCGACGCCGTGCCGGGCCTGCAGGAGGTCGATCTGGTCTGGGACCGGGCCGTAGATCGGGAGAAGGAGAGTCGCACGCGCTTCGCCCAGCGCCGGATCAGGCCCGAGGAGGTTGCCCGTGAGCTGGAGGAGAGTAGTGCCGCCCTTGGCGATGCTGCTGCTGTGGAGCGTTTCGTGAGCGCCGCATGTGCGCGCCTGGGGGCGCCGCTGAGCCAACGCAGGAACGGCGTCCTGGGGCTGAATCTCCGCCAGCTGCCAGCGGTCGTCGCTGAGTGTGTGACCCACCGCGCCTCAGCGGGTGATGAGCTCCTGGTGAGTTTCGCCGACCCAGCCCCCGAGGGTGCCGAGAGCCTGGGCCGCAACCATCCCCTGGTCACCGCCCTAACCGAGTATCTGCTGGCGCAGGCCCTGGAACCTGAGGTGGAGAGACCGGTAGCGAGCCGCTCATCTGTCATTCAGACAACTGCGGTTCAGCGACGCACCCGGCTCTTCCTCCTGCGTGTGCGCATGTTGATTGAGCGTGATCGTCAGCGCGTCCCCATTCTCGCCGAGGAGCTCGTCGTGACCGGCCTGAGTGGCCAACGCAGCGCACCGACCTGGCTGAGCCAGGATGAGGCCCTGGCCCTCCTCGAAGAGGCAAAGGCGAGCGCCAATCTCACCCGCGACGAGCGTACGATTGCACTCCGTGGGGCACTCGACGAACTCCCGGAGCTCCAGGATGCCTTGCAGCGCATTGCAGCGGCGCGGGCCGTAGCTCTGCGTGAGGCGCACATGCGTGTACGTGCGCAGATTGGTGGTGGGAGCGTGCGCGTGCGCCACGTCGACCCCCCCGATCTACTCGGACTCTACCTGCTCCTCCCGGCGCGGCAGCAGAGCCCTTTCGTGGTGGGGCAATAGATCCTACCCATCAGTGTCACCCGTTTCCGAAAACACCGAGCAGGCGCTCGGTGATCCCAGAGTGCGAGCGGCTCCCCCGCGCAGAGGTACCAAGCCGTTAGTTTACCGCCAGGAGAAGTGTCACAGGCCAAGGCTCTCCTTGACCCTGCGCAGCATCGTGAGATGGTCGTCGATGGTGCGCAGGCCCGCGCCCATGGTATTGACGCAGAGGTGGGTTGCCCCGAGTTGTTGCCACCCGGCGACATACGGTTCCCACTCCCGCTCGGGTAGGCGACCCACCGAGAGTTGCGGCTCCAGGCCGATGGCAGCCGGATCGCGCCCAGCTGCCTGGGCATACTCTCGGAGGCGCTCGATCTGGGCGCGCATCGCGTCGGATGGCGGTTGCCAGGGGAACCAACCGTCGCCCATGGTGCCGATGCGCCGCAGGGTCGCTTCGCTGTAGCCGCCGATCCAGATGGGGATCGCGCGGCGGGGCGGCAGTGGATTGATGCCGGCGTTATCGATGGTGTGCCAGCGCCCCTGGAAGGTGATGGCCGTATCTGACCAGAGGGCGCGCAGCAGGGCGATCTGCTCCTCGCTGCGTACCCCGCGGTCGTGGAAGTTCATGTTCAGCCCCTCGTACTCGACCGCGTTCCACCCCACACCGATCCCTAGGCGTAGGCGCCCACCACTGAGCAGGTCAACCTCAGCAGCCTGTTTGGCCACCAGGGCGGTCTGGCGCTGGGGCAAGATCACAACGGCGGTCACCAGCTCAACGCGGCTCGTCACGGCCGCGAGGTAGCCGTAGAGCACGAAGAGCTCGTGGAAGAGGGAGTTGCTCGTGTAGGGCCCACTCCAGTCGGGGCGGGTGGTGGTGCTTGCGCCGAGCACGTGGTCGTAGGCGAGGATGTGGGTGTAGCCCATGGCTTCGACAGCCTGGGCGTAGTAGCGGATGGCCGCGGGATCAACGCCACTCTCGAGCTGGGGAAAGACGGCACCAGGTCTCATACTTTCAGACTCCTCCGGTAGATTAGGATCGCTAGGAGCATCACGCCGAGCAGGAGTGCGGAGAGGATCGCCCAGGGGAAGGGTGCCGGCGTGGGCTGGGCCGTCTCTTCTTCTGCCGCTGCCACCACCGCGGTGGGCGTGGGGCCGAGTTGCGGTAGTACGAAGACGGCGGCAGTCCGGCCAGGGATTTCGAAGCGCCCATTTAGGGAATCGAACGTTGCTTGGCGTACGAGGGGATCGGCCGACTGGGCCAGAATGGGGTGGAGTTGGAGCGGGAGACTACGCAGATCGGCGGCATCGTAGCGCATTGGGCCAGGGTTGGTGTTGATCAGCACGACTAGACGGTCGTAGTTCGGGTCGAGATCGTCACCAACG
>CAIWUD010000134.1 GCA_903915775.1 uncultured Chloroflexota bacterium
AAGGGGCGACGGGTGGCGATCAACTCCTCGATTGGGCGGGCGAAAGCGAAAAGGCTGCCGGTCGCCAGCGCAGAGAGCTGAAAGCCGAGATCCCAGAGCGTATGGGGATTGGCGAGACTGATCAGCCAGCAGCCACCAAAGAGCAGACGCCAGGGCTCGCTACCGCGCTCGGCGGCACGACCTACCGCGGCTAGGCTCGCCATTGCGGCTGCACGGAGCACCGCCGCTGATGCACCAGTGAAGAGTGCGTAGATCCACATAACGCTCAGGGCTAACACGAGGGTCTGCATCCGCCCTAGCCGCATGCGTGTGGCCAGCCCGGCAAGCACCCCGGCGACCAGGGTGAAGTTCCAACCCGAAACGACGAGAATGTGGCTGGTTCCCGTAGCTGAGAAGGCACTGTAGACCTCATCGGGGATACTAGATTGAATGCCGAGCAGAATGCCAACTGCCAGTGCAGCTTGAGGTTCGGGCAGGCTGCGTAGGAGGAGCTCCCGGCAGTGTTGACGGAAGCTGAGCAGCATGGCGAGCGGTGCGATTCCATGCTGTCCGGGTAAGCGCTGCACCGCTGCGGGTTGCTGCATCAGGACGAAGATGCCCCGGTGAGCGAGATAGGCTCGGTAGTCGAACTGGCCTGGTCGTTCGGCCCCACGGGGGTATGAGAGTAGACCTCGTACTTCGAGACGTTCACCGTAGCTGTAGGCGGGGTAGGGCGGCACCACCAGGAGGAGCAGACCCTCAGTGGGACGTTGCTTCGCCCCTACAGTTGCCATTTCAACAGAAACTACGAGGCGCTGCGCCTCTTCACTACGTCGCGGCTCCTCCGTAATCACCCCTTGTAGGCTCAACTCCCCTTGCTCAACGAGGCTCACCAGACTCTGTGGGCCAAACGTTGGGAGAGCAGCTTCGTAGCGCAAGGCACCCAAGAGTGCCGCCAACCCTACCAGTGCCCACGCGCGTGCACGGGATCGTGCGCGTACGAGCCACCCCAGAGCCAGTAGCCCACATGCCCCGCTCCAGATCCATGGCAGCGGTAGCCGTAGAAGATGCGCAGCACCGATTCCCACCATCCAGGAGATAACGAGCCGAATGAACATAGACCCGCCCCGGTAGACTCTTAGGCTCCACCACCGCTGAATCTACCGTACCACAGGGCAAAAAGATACGTTCAACCGCCAGCGTGTTACGAGTGGGCCTGACGAAATGCACGCCAGTAAATAAAGCTTATGCCACCAAGTCCGTGGATGACCAGGACGAGGCGGAAGTAGAGGCCATGGTCTGTTGCTGCTCCGGGTTCGAGAAAGAAGCTCTCCATGCGCTGAGCGATGAAGAAGGTGAAAAAGTAGAGACAGAAGCAGCAAAAAGCCGCCAGCCTGAGCTCCTGACGCCGGGCCAGTAGCCAGCCCATAAAGAGAAGCAGTGGGGTGGCGAAGACCGTCCAGACCAGAGCGTGGATCACCTCGTCATTCCGTGCCGGTCCGACCGAGATCAGATTGTAGCTCGCCCAGGCCAACCCAAGGGCGAGCGCCGTCAGCATGATGATCACTGTTCGTAGGTCGATACGTTGTTGCATCCCAGGTACCTCGTACCCTCATGCGTCTGGATCTAAGGATCCCGAATAGCTGCTGTGGGTTAATGGATTGATAGATGGCTTTATTCCTAGGTAGATAGATGTATACCAGAGCTGCAACCCAGCGACGAGGACGAGCAGCATAAGCGCCCAGACAATCATTCGACCAACTGGTCGACGTAACCAGTTTTCCAGTAAGAGTGCAACCCCGGTGGAGATAATCGGTGCGCTGAAGTAGCCGTAACGCACCTGCTGACCAGTGGCCATATCAATGGTGAGGAAGATCAGGGTCGTGGCCAACCAGGCGCTGACGAGCAACAGTTGCTGGCCACGCACCCGCCAGAGCAAGACGAGTGCCCCTGCGAGCGCCAGACCTAGGGGGAGCGGTGCGAACGAGGCGTTGAGACCAACCCAGACCTGCTGGAGGCGTGCCAGTTGATCGGACTGGGCAGCATTGCGCGATAGCGTTAACACCGAGGGGTTGAGCAGCGAAGTGATAATCGTC